>JAMONB010000391.1 GCA_027066745.1 Flavobacteriaceae bacterium | reverse complement strand
GAAACTAAAGCGGCTGACATAGTATTAAAAAAGATTGATGTGAAAGTCAAAAAATAAACAAATTTAACAACTGGTTTTATATCTTAAAAGAAAGTGAAAATTGGTCTGGACAATGGGGAGTAGTATACTCTTTAAATATTATGTGAATTATACAAAGAAAATGATTTTAGTTTAGCATTGAAGCCTAGCTCTTTATTTTATGTAAATGGGGAATATAAACTTGAACTAATAGAATAGCACTTAGAAGTAGGCATATGTTTTGACATTAATAACTTTAATAAAGTTGATTCTTAGTTATCCTATTATTTTGACATAAGTTCTTCAATAATTTCAATTGGATCAATGTCTAGTTCTTTACAGATGGTGATAAGCTCAACTACATTAACTTGTCTTTCTCCAGACTCAATTTTACCAATAATCGAATGATGAATATCTAAACGATTTGCCAGCTTCCTTTGTGACAACCCTTTTTCATTTCGTTTAGATTTTAACCAATCACGTAAGGCGTCACTTTCTTTTGTATAAATAGATTTTAACATTGCCTCTATATTAGAGACAAGATAGAATGTCTCGAAATTCGAGACATTCTAAAAGTTAATGAATTTGTAGAATTAACCTTAAAGCTACTTTTATTAGTCGGCGAGTCTAATTTAATAAGTAATGTTTGTTTTGAATTGTTAGATAATTAAAAGAGAGCGAGTATATGAAGATTGTAATTTTATTATGTTTATCATTGAATTTATCAGCAAATGAAGCTTGCCCTAACATTGAAAATGATATTGCAAGATTAGCTTGTTATGATGAAAATGCAAAAAAACCTACGAGTGTTGATAAAAAAAGCACTGGTGTACGAGATTACATTGCAGAAGCAAGGAAAAGCGTTGTAATTCATTTTAAAGACCCTGATTCAGCTAAGTTTAGAAATGAAGTAATTTACCACAATTCAGAAATACAAAACGGAGGTATCGGGGTCTGTGGTGAAGTAAACAGTAAAAACTCATATGGTGCTTATACAGGTTTTGAAAGATATTACTATTCATTTGGTGAAGCTGATGCTACAACCTTAAGCGCTTCACACGGTAAAGAAAGTTTTAAAATGTTGTGGGGTATTATTTGCCAAAATAAAAAATAACATGAAAACATCATTGATCCTATCAATGATACCCTAGAACAAAATAATTTAATTCTAGGGTGTAGAAGTGCGTTGTTTATTCAGCCATCTACATTCTCTTATCATTAGGCTAAATTCATTTATTATCAAATTTATCAAAAAATATTAAAATGTAATATTTTTGATTTGCTCTTTATTATATCTTTTCTTCTCAATTCTTATCTCCTCAACTGCACTCTTCTCTACTCTATTAGATGATACTAAATCAAAGCGTTTAAACTAAGCAATAGCGTAATATTAAGCACCTACAATAAATGTGATTATGGCAATGAATTTGGTAAAGATAAACCAACAATTTTTGAAATTCTTAAATCTTTATGTATCAGCTTTTGCTTATAATTGCGTTTACCCTCTTCAATTTTGGCGTTTAATATTAAGCCTTTAAGTTGCCTTAAAGGCAGTCTATCCCAACGCTTAACTTTTTGTGAAGGAAATATTTTCATCCATATTTCTGCTAATTTACTACTTTTTGACACCTTGAAATTAACTTGTCCATTTTTGTTTTTTGTGTAATTCTTCAAGTTCAACCACATACTGAAAAGGGAATGTTTGTGATCTTCAATTAACTCAACTAATTGAAATTGCAAAACCAGTAAATCTCGACCAAATTTGTTAGTAAAATAATGTGAATGATAAATGATTTGATAAACCCCATTTTTAATTTGGGGTTCATCATCTAACATAATACTCATATTACCAAATCATGTTTTAATAAATCTAAGGCTTGTAGCCTATCAGCACATAAACCACTATTGAATAACCACTTGGTAAGGCGTGCATTATCATTGGTCTTAAAAATGATCAAATCTCCATTGCTTAAAGGCTGTTGAATCTCAAAATCAAACTTTGAGCCATATAAGCGATAAATACTTAAAGCCATGTTGTCAAAAATTAATTTCTTATTCATGGTTACATCTCAATTTCTAAAGGTATCTTTTTAGGAATTAATACATACTCAGCTACTCGATGATTAATACCTTTGAATGTGGTGTCGTTCTTCAAGTTTGTAATGATATTATAACCCATTGCCTTGAGTTCTCTTATCCTTCCACTTGGGTGCATTATATCGAGCTTACGCCGTGCCTCAAGAGTAGTAATCCGCTGGTTTTGTTGTAGATACTTTAACAATATTTGTCTTTGATTGGCTAAAGAGTTAGAATGGTATTGCTGTGGTGTATTAATTAAAGTCATTTGATGTTACCTCATAGTTTTGTTTAATAGACAAATTAGAAACCGCAACTCTCGCCAAAGTGTTTGCGGTTTTTTTGTTTTTATAGGGTCTAAAATTGTACAAAGTACAATCGGTAATTGAACAATGTTTAATTTCAGCTTTTACCCCTTTGTTATCATCTGAATTATTACCACCACAACATTCAAAGCATTTAGCGTTTATTGCTAACTTTCTGCTGTTGGGTTTTAATTTGTAAGACTGGATAGGATTTTTATATTTCCTCCCTAAATTTACTGCTTTTTCCAATAAATTTAGGCTTAGATTTTGATTAATGGCTATCATTTTGTAGCCTCCGTTTTTGATTGAATGTACTCCTCAATCAAATGAGAAGGGAACGCAACTGCACGGCTTGAAATTTTGATTGGTGCTTTTAGCTTTCCAGTCTTAACCAAACGCCATAAAGTTGTCGAAGATATTGCCAATTGCTTGCAAACCTGTGACGGTCTAATAAGTTGTGTTTGTTCTTGTATCATCTTGAAATCTCCATTAGATTCATTAATTTGAAGTTCCACTATAATAAAATTAAATGTTAAATCAATACGGCACTTCTTAATGGAATCTTAATGGAATAAACGGGAGCTTAATGGTCAAAAGTTGAGTTAAATAATTGCAATAATTTTTTAAATGCCTTTTGAAACGCAGTTCTTGTAATGTGCTTCTCTACCATTAGAAAAATTTTATTAGGTTCAACATCATAGATTAAATCAATGTTGCCGCCTTCTTTTTTAATGAAATCAAACAATACACCAAAGTCAGGTAAATCTTTTTTCTGTGGGTATTGCTCAATATATTTTTGTAATGCAGAAAGTATAATAAGTCTATTGTTACTTTTTCTTCCTTTAATTTTTTTTAATTCAACAATAATAAAATTAATAATACTCTGAGTTTGAATTGGGTTTTTAGAGGCTAATTCTATTGATTGTTTTTTGTTTGTTTGTTGTAAATTTATTATTTCTCTTGATTTATATTGTTTTAAAACATGTTCTTCTTTTAAATTTATATCATAATCTTCACACACCATTGCTAACTCGTTAAGATTGAAATAAATATAAACATCTTGAGTATGAAGAATTGAGTTTTCAATTATAGAATCCATTATATCAATATATGTTTTTTCTATTTTGAAGTTGTTTTTTATATTAACAAATTCAACTAAGTTTTCAAATTCATACGTTGAAAAACAAAATGGATTTTCATTTGGTATAATATTTTTTATAAAACAAAACTTGTGTGCTTGAAAATCCATTTTTGTTTTTGTTGATTTCTTAAATATTAAAAATCCTTTTATACTAAACTGATTATTGATTAATTTAAAATGCTTGCTTTTCGTTTCAAAATTAAAAAATCTATCTTTTGTATCAATATGAAAATAGAGTTGAAGTAATCTACTTTCTGCTAAATTAATGATCTTGAGAAAATTCGATTCACTCAAATAATCTTTTAAAAGTTCTAAAGTTATAAATGACTCATTTTCAAAATAATTAATGCAAAAATGTTCAGAATTATTACTAATAGTTTCATACCAGTATTTATTGGCTGGTTTAAATTCTTTTTCTAGTTTAAATAAATCAATTTCTTTTATTAGGTTGTTTGGATTTGTTTTAGTATATCTTGATATTTTTAAGATTTTCTTAATATCACTTTTTGTAAAATATCTTGGTAAGAAAGTATAAAACTTTTCTGGTTTGTCAGTGTTTCTAAGCATGGTTGAATAAATTTCAGGAAAATTGATATAATTGAAAATTATTTCATTTGGCTTAATTCGTATTGGTTCAAAATTGTTTGCTTGTTCACCATTTATCAAAGAATGTTTTGTAAGGTACAAAAGTAAAAATGCATCATTGGAAGCACCTTTGTTTTCTATAGATATGTTAAATATTCCTTTTAAGTGAATGAAACCATTTTTATATTTCGTACTGGAAGCAACACTTTCAATTCTCATGGTTGAGTCAAAGTATAAACTAGCTTTTAATAAATGATTATTAGAATTATCAGTAATTGAAAGTGAAATATAATGATGTAATTGTGCAAATTTAATTTCATCCATGCTGTAATAAGTTGTTCCTTCAATTTCAATCATAGGCTATTTACTCACCTGTTTTGATTTAATTGGTATGATTTTACCATTGGCATTTTCAATAAATGAACTCCATTCATTCATTAATGTGGTTCTTTCCTCTAAATATTCAGCTTTATTGTAGGCACTTTCAACCCTGTTTTTTATTTCATGGCTTAACTGTTTTTCAACCACTTGCCTTTTAAAGCCCAATTCTCGTAAGGTGGTACTTGCTAGGTGCCTAAAGCCGTGTACCGTTGTACGACCTTTCCAACCCATTCGATAAAGCGCATAAAGCATGGCATTTTCACTCATGGGCTTTTCTTGTGGTTTGTTTGAAGAGGCAAAAACATATTTGTATTGCCCTGTGATTTTTTGTAAATCCTTTAGCACCTGAATAACCTTTTTACTCATTGGCACAATGTGGTCGCGTTTCATTTTCATGCGTTCTTTTGGAATAATAAAAACCTTGTCATCAAATTTAATATCATCCCAAGTTAAAAAACGAATTTCACTACTTCTCAAAAAAGTATGTATGGCGATTTCTAAACCAGCTTTTGTTGTTGGTTCACCTTTGAGTACTTTAATGTCATTTAACAAGTCGGGCAGTTCAGCAATGGTAATATGGTTGAAGTTTTTAGCAGTGTGTTCTTTTAATATGATTTCTAAGCCTTCAACTGGATTAGATTCAATTAAATCTTTTGCCTTGGCATAGATGAAAATATTATTACACCTTTGTCTTATTTTGCTAAGTTGTTCAAGTGAACCACGTTTTTCAATAACTTTGAGGGCTTTAGTTACATCTAGTGATTTGATGGTTCCTATTGATTTATTTCCAAGGTGTTTAAAAATGTTATCTTCTAAGGATTTCCAAACATGTTTTGCATGGCTTTCTGACCATTTACGTTTTTTAGTGTCAAACCACAATTGAGCAATATTTCTAAAAGAGTTGGTGCCTTTTGCAATTTCCTTTTCTTTTTTCTTAACCTCGCTTGGGTCTATACCTTGGGCAATCAATGACTTTGCTTTAAAAGCGTTAATCCTTGCTTGTGCCAATGTTATGAATGGATATATACCAAGGGCTAAAGTTTTTTGTTTGCCACCGAAACGATAGTTTAAACGCCAATACTTGGAGCCGTTAGGATGTACAGTTAGATTTAAGCCCTTACCATCGGTAAGTTTAAGGATTTTCTCTTGTGGTTTTATGTTCTTAATTTGAGAATTTGTTAGTTTCATTTTATAGTCTTTAAAATTTGTACCAACAATTGTACCAACAAATATCATGCGTTGCAATGAAATCAATTGAAACTCTATAACACTTCAAACCTATATATAGCGGGTATTTACGAGTTATTTTGGTGTTTTAAGAAATCGTGTGGAGAGGATATGTGACTCCGCGTGCCGGCACCATATAATTTAAAAGAGCTCTCTAAGCTCTTTTTTTTGCAAAAAAACCTGTTAATTACCCTACTATAGTTCTGCTTTGTTTAAGCTTTTTTTAGCCAGAACATAAAGA
>JAMONB010000390.1 GCA_027066745.1 Flavobacteriaceae bacterium | reverse complement strand
TAAAGCTACGGGTACATCAAAAGGAATGGGAGGCTCCATGCATATTTTCTCTAAAGAACATCGTTTTTACGGTGGTCATGGTATTGTTGGTGGTCAGATACCACTCGGTGCTGGTATTGCTTTTGGCGATAAATATAAAGGTAATAATGCTGTTACTTTAACTTATTTTGGTGATGGAGCTGCACGTCAAGGTTCATTACATGAAACCTTTAATATGGCAATGCTTTGGAATTTACCAGTTGTTTTTATTGTTGAAAATAATGGCTATGCCATGGGTACTTCTGTTGAACGGGCTTCCAATCACTTAGAAATTTGGAAACTTGGTTTGGCTTATGAAATGCCCAGTAAAGCAGTTGATGGAATGAATCCTGTAAAAGTAGCCGAGGCTATGGCTGAAGCTATAGAACATGCTAGAAAAGGAAACGGTCCTACTTTCTTAGAAATGAAAACTTACAGATATAGAGGCCATTCTATGAGTGATGCTCAACATTATAGAACAAAAGATGAAGTAGCTGAATACAAAAAAATTGATCCTATTACTCAGGTATTAGACGTTATCAAAAAGAAAAAATATGCAACAGATGCTGAAATTAAAGCGATAGTTGATGATGTAAAAAAGAGAGTGGCAGAATGCGAAAAATTTGCTGAAGAATCTCCATATCCAGATAAACAACAATTGTATGATATGGTTTACGAACAAGAGGACTATCCGTTTTTAAAACATAGATTATAGTGTTCAGTGAAAAATAAAAAGTATAATTTGTTTAACAAATAAACAGTTAAACAAATAAACAGTTAAACAATATAAAAATGGCTCAGATAATTAACATGCCTCGTTTAAGTGACACTATGGAAGAAGGTGTTGTCGCTAAATGGTTGAAAAAAATTGGTGATACTATTGTAGAAGGAGATATTCTTGCTGAAATAGAAACTGATAAAGCAACTATGGAGTTTGAAGCTTTCTACGAAGGGGTACTTTTACATATTGGCGTTCAGGAAGGTGAAACTGCCAAAGTGGATACTTTATTAGCCATTATTGGAGAAAAAGGAGAAGATATTTCAGAGCTATTATCCCCTAAATCCCCAAAGAAGACTTCAGATACTAAAAAAGAATCTAGTAATAAAACAGAAAAGAAAACTACCTCTAGAGTAGATATACCTGAAGGTATAGAAATTGTGACCATGCCTCGTTTGAGTGATACTATGACTGAAGGTACAGTAGCTACTTGGCTTAAAAAAGTTGGTGAGACTATCACAGAAGGTGATATTCTTGCTGAAATTGAAACCGATAAAGCAACTATGGAATTTGAATCTTTTTACGAAGGTACACTTTTACATATTGGTGTTAATGAAGGAGAAACTGCACTTGTTGATAGTGTATTGGCTATTGTTGGCAAAAAAGGCACAGATGTTAAAGCTCTTATTGAATCTATTAAAAATGGTCCCTTTGGCAAAACAACTGAAAAGGAAGAAACAAAAACTATTGAACAACCTACCACTACAAAAACTGAGCCAACGACAACCGTTGTTAATCAGACAACAACTGCTTCTGGAGGAAGAATTTTAGCTTCTCCATTGGCAAAAAAAATAGCACAAGAAAAAGGTGTCAATTTAGCTCAAGTAAAAGGATCTGGTGAAGGTGGTCGTATCATCAAAAGTGATGTGGAAAATTTCACTCCAATACAAAACACGTCAATGACACTGCCTTTTGTACCTAGCGGGCAAGAGAGTTTTGAAGAAATTTCTAACTCGCAAATGCGTAAAGTGATTGCTCGTAGGTTAGGAGAATCAAAATTTACAGCTCCTCATTATTACTTAAATGTTGAATTTAATATGGATAATGCCATAGCTTTCAGACAACAATTCAACTCTGTACCTGACACTAAAATATCATATAATGATATTATTGTTAAAGCAACAGCTTTAGCATTAAAACAACATCCTACTGTAAATTCACAATGGTTTGATGATAAAATACGTATCAATCATCATGTACATATTGGTGTTGCTGTGGCTGTTGAAGATGGACTGCTAGTACCTGTTTTACAATTTACAGACGAACAAAGCCTACAACAAATAGGAGCTAAAGTAAAAGATTATGCAGGCAAAGCTAGAAACAAAAAGCTAACACCTCAAGAAATGGAAGGCAGTACCTTTACTATTTCTAACTTGGGAATGTTTGGCATTACTGACTTTACTTCTATCATCAATCAACCAAACTCTGCCATTTTATCAGTTGGTGCAATTGTACAAAAACCAATAGTTAAAGACGGACAAATAGTTATCGGTAACACTATGAAACTAACCTTGGCTTGTGACCATAGAACAGTTGATGGAGCAACAGGATCTCAGTTTTTATTGACTTTAAAAGAATATATTGAGAACCCAGTGACAATGTTGGTATAACTGATGTAATAAAATCAAAAACCATTGCAAATGCAATGGTTTTTTAAGAAAATCATTCTACTATTTTTTTAAATTCTAGAATTTCATCAAATAAATCAGTATTTAACATTCTATTCAATTCTTTATCTGTAGGATTAATTAGGTAGGTATCACCTTTACTATTCTCTTTAGAAGTTAGCTTTACTTCAGTAATAGATTTTAAAAGCTTTAATTTCTCTTTTCTATAAGCTGCTTGTTTTTCTTTGTCTTTAGTCTCTAATTCCAGATTTAAATAATACACCTTAAGTACATTCTCTTTCAACTTAATAGGAAGTGCCAACCAAAAACCTTCATCTTCATGTTTTCTTATATTTAAAATGTAAAAATCATCTATTTGCTTTAATAAAAAACTTCTATCAGATAAATCTCCATGTTCAAATATTATATTTTTAGCATACTTGACTCTTCCTATTTTATATTCTTTTTTGCTAATAATCAAAGTATCACTTAATTTTTTAACATTAACATACTCTCCAATTAATTCATCAGGAAAAATTTCCAACTTCTCACCTTGCTTTGGGCTTGCTGTTTTAAATTGTACAACAGTGCAAGATGTGAATATTATTGAGCTAAGAATTATTAAAAAAAATCTATATGATCTTTTATATTTCTTCATGGTTTGTCGGCACTTTTTTCTTCTACATTTACCAGATTAAGCCCATCATATTTAACTAAAAATACACCTTTATTTTTAAAGCCTTTACCCGAATTATTTATGTATTGAAACTTACAGGAAGTTCTTTTAGAGACACCACTAGAGAAAGCCCTATTCACCATATTATCTGAAGCTAAACGAATCAAAGCATCATAAGTAACATCAAAACCTTTAAAAGCATATTCAGAAGGGTCAATATGGTTCTTTGTATTATATTTTTTTATAAACTGCTTAACTTTCACGTCTTCATAATCAATAAAACTAGTTGTTGGGAAATGAAAATTTACACCTGCCAAATGTTGATTTTGAACTTTATCAAAATTACCTTTATAATGTAAGGCAAAAAGTGTTGCTTTCATTTTTTCAGGTAATACACCTAAATTCTGAACCACATCATTCGTTATTGAATGATCTCCTGTCAATAAAACTATCCAATTTTCTTTTCCATTTAATAGGTTTCTTTTAAATAACTCAGGTTTAATATAACCTTTAACAGGTGTTAATACTCGAATTTTCTGTGTAGAGTCTAATCTATTTAGTGAAGCTATAATCTTATCATATTTCAGTTTATTATCTTTTAAATCATCAGTAATTACTATCAAATTTTGCTTGGCATATTTCTCAGTAATATAAGTCAAAACTTTCTCAGACAACGCTTCATTTGACGGTGTATCTTGCACCGTATTTTTTGAAGCAAAAATTGTATGATTCTTTGTTGAAACAGGTGAAACAATTGCGATATTCTCGCTACTTAAACTTTGACTTACATATTTAACATTCTGTAAAAACATTGGCCCAATAACAACATCTACATCATTAAATTGATTTGTTTTTAAAATAGTTGCTGTTGTTGTCATACTATTTTTGGTGTCAAATACTTTAGCAGAGATTGATAAACCTTGCTTTTTTAAAGAATCTAAAGCAATTTCTGCACCTAAATAAAAATCAGTAACAATATTTAAAGTTCTTGTTAATTTTTTTGTAGTAGTAGTTTCTTCATTAAAATCAATTCTTTTACCTCCCATAAAGGGTAATAGTATTGCTACTTTAATTTGCTTACCAGCCAAAACACTAGGCGTAAACACCTTATTATTAGTAGACATCTCAACTTTAGGTATTTTAATAATCATTCCTTCTTTTACCCCATCACTCAATTCAGGGTTATGCTCTAACAATTGACCTTGAGATATGCTAAACTTCTGGCTTAAGCTAAATAATGTTTCCTTTTTCTCAATTTGATACATGATTATACCTTCTTCTGTTAAATCAGGTATTTCTCTTCTATTTGGTACTTTAATTATTGTATTTTCTTTTAAGCCTTGTTTTATTTCAGGATTCAATTCATCTAATTCATTAACCTTAATTCCATAACGTCTAGCAATCATATACTTGGTGTCTTTCATTTTAACCAAATAAGGTTTTGTGTTTTTATCATCTACCGTTACCGTTTTTGTTTCAACCTCACGTCCCTTTTTGACAGGTATTTTAATTACCTGACCAACGACCAAGCCTCCTGTTTTTAAAGCTAAATTGTACTTTCTTAGTGTACGTTTAGATACACCATACTCTTTTTTTAGTCTAAAATAATTCTCTCTAACTAAAACTTTATGATACAAAAAACCTCCTTTTTCATAATCACCTTCATCAATATTAGGCTCTTTACTATATTTTTTATTTGGCACTATCAAAATTTGACCTTTAGAAATAGCATTGTCTTTAATATCAGGATTCAATTTCAACAAATTTTGAGTAGTCGTTTGAAACTGTTTTGAGACACTAAAAACAGTTTCTCCTTTTTTAACCTGATAGGTTACATAAGGTTTCTCTTGTGAAAAAACACTAAAAGCAACCAACAAAAACAACAGTACTGTTAATCTTAATTTATTCATTTTATAAAAATTTAAAGTCCTTCCCATGGGAAGGATTTAGGATGGGGTTATTCCCATTCAATGGTTGCTGGCGGTTTAGAACTGATATCATAAACAACTCTATTCACACCTTTTACCTTATTTATAATTTTATTTGATGTTTCTTGCAAAAATTCATAGGGTAAATTTACCCAATCTGCAGTCATTCCATCTGTTGATGATACAGCTCGCAAAGCTACAACTTTTTCATAAGTACGCTCATCTCCCATAACGCCTACCGAATTTACAGGTAATAACATTGCACCAGCTTGCCAAACCTTATCATATAAACTCCATTTTTTTAATCCGTTTACAAAAACGGCATCTACTTCTTGTAATATTCTTACTTTTTCAGCCGTTACATCTCCCAAAATACGAATTCCTAATCCAGGTCCAGGAAAAGGATGTCTACCTAAAAGGTTACTATCAATTTCTAATGACTTACCAACTCTTCTCACTTCATCTTTAAAAATCATCCGTAAGGGTTCTACAACCTTTAATTTCATAAAGTCTGGTAACCCACCAACATTATGATGGCTTTTAATTGTAGCTGAAGGCCCTCCGGTAACAGAAACCGATTCGATTACATCTGGATAAATCGTCCCTTGAGCCAACCATTTTACATCTTTAATATAATGAGCCTCATCATCAAAAACTTCAATAAACGTACCACCAATGGCTTTACGCTTTAATTCTGGTTCTGAAATCCCTTCAAGTGCTTTCAAAAAACGTGCCGAAGCATCTACACCTTTTACATTAAGCCCCATATGCTTATATTGATCTAACACATCTTCAAACTCATTTTTTCTTAACAAGCCGTTATTCACGAATATACAATATAAATTTTCTCCTATAGCCTTATCTAATAATACTGCTGCAACCGTAGAATCAACACCTCCAGACAAACCTAAGACTACTTTGTCATCTCCTAACTGTTGTTTCAACTTTTGTACCGTCGATTCTACAAATGAATCTGGTGTCCAGCTTTGTGCTACTTTAGCAAT
>JAMONB010000389.1 GCA_027066745.1 Flavobacteriaceae bacterium | reverse complement strand
AACGGGCTAAAAATATGTTGTTGTAGTCATTGATCATTTCCTCCCAAAATCAGCGGGTATTTCTCCCCAAGCTTTGGTTTCCCATTTTAAGATTTGTGTGGTATAGGCGTTTTCTTTTAGCCACTTTTCAGCTCTAAAAATCAACTCAAACAAAGCTTTGTTTTCTTCAACTATCGGTAAATTGGTTCTACATTGCTTCTTTTTTACCCAACTCATTGCTATTCTAGAATCAGAATAAATTGGCACATTGCTTTTTTGTTGTTTTAAATAACCTAAACCATGTACCAAGGCCAAAAACTCTCCAATATTGTTAGTTCCTTTTGCAAAAGGCCCTTGAATAAATAATTGTTTTTTAGACACAGTATCAACACCTTTATATTCTAGCCTACCAGGATTGCCACTACAGGCAGCATCTACCGAAATAGAAGGTACTATAGGTTTGCCTATTTTTTTTAATTCTTCTTTAGAAAGCTTCACTTTTTTAGTATCCTTTCCTATATAATCTTCATACCTTCCTATAAATGCTTTTTCAGCATCTGTACGTGAAGCAAATGATTTGTATTGAGCTCCTTTAAAATTAGCAATGTGTCTTTTACAGGTATTCCATGAGGTAAAAACCCCTGTTTTATTCCCTTTCCAGATTACATAAAATTTCTTTTTAGCCATTAATAGATTCTTTTATGACTTCTTCTATCATTCTCGGAAAATTTTCTTGTTCTAATACATGTATCTTTTCTGCCACAGTTTCTGGAGTGTCTTCAGTAGTCAAATTTACTTTCTTTTGAAAAATAATAGCTCCTTCATCATAATTTTCATTGACAAAATGAATGGTGATTCCTGTTTCCTTTTCTTTATTGTTAACAACTGCTCTATGAATATACATTCCGTACATTCCTTTTCCCCCATAATTGGGTAATAAAGCTGGATGGATATTAATGATATTATTTGAAAAAGCATTAATTATTTTTTCAGGCACCTTCCATAAAAACCCTGCAAGAATAATTAAATCAGCTTCTTCTTTTAGCAAATTTAATATCCTATCAGTATCAAAAAAATCATCTCTATTAAAATGTAAATTATTAACATTTAGACTATTAGCTCTTTTTAAAACTTTGGCATCTTTCTTGTTTGAAAGCACACGTACGACAGTGGCAACGTCATTATTTTGAAAATACTTCATAATATTCTCGGCATTAGTTCCAGAACCAGAAGCAAAAATTACAATACGTTTCATTAAATAGCGTTGAATTGTTTTACAAAACAAAGAATTATTATTAACATTTAATGAGGAATATTATAAAAGTTAATTTTTTTTTTTTAAATTAGACCTCAATATTTTTTGAGGAAAAGACTATTTTAAATTAAACTTTTTTTACTTTTGCCTCAAACTTAAATTAAAAAATTAGAAAAATTATGTCAGACATTGCATCAAGAGTAAAGGCTATTATCGTTGACAAACTAGGCGTTGACGAAAATGAAGTAACTAACGAAGCTAACTTTACGAACGATTTAGGAGCAGATTCATTAGATACTGTAGAATTAATCATGGAATTTGAAAAAGAATTTGATATTCAAATACCTGACGATCAAGCAGAAAATATTGGAACTGTTGGTCAAGCAATCAGCTATATAGAAGAAGCTAAAAAGTAATCTTAACGATACTTTAATATTATATACGAGCATCTCTATGTTAATGAGTTGCTCGTATATTTATATAATAACAATCGAACTCTTACATATTTATGGAATTAAAACGAGTAGTTGTAACTGGACTTGGTGCTTTAACACCTATTGGAAACACCGTTAACGAATATTGGGAAGCCTTACTTGCTGGTAAAAGCGGAGCTGCTTCAATAACTCATTTTGACGCTACTAATTTTAAAACAAAATTTGCATGTGAAGTCAAAAACTTTGATGCAGTTGCTTTTTTAGGTAGAAAAGAAGCTCGTAAAATGGATAAGTTTACACAGTATGCCATGGTCGCAGCTGATGAAGCTATTTTAGATTCTGGCTTAGACTTAGAAAAAGAAGATAGAGGTAGAATTGGTGTTATTTGGGGTGCTGGTATTGGTGGTTTAGAAACTTTCCAGAATGAAGTCCTGAATTTTGCCGCTGGTGATGGTACACCACGTTTTAACCCGTTTTTTATTCCTAAGATGATTGCTGATATGGCTCCTGGTCAAATTTCAATCAAACACGGACTTAGAGGCCCAAATTTTACAACAGTTTCCGCTTGTGCATCATCAGCTAATGCTTTGATAGATGCAATGAATTATATTCGCTTAGGACAGGCAGACGTTATTGTTTCTGGTGGTTCTGAAGCTGCTGTTACCATTGCTGGAATGGGTGGTTTTAATGCCATGCACGCACTATCAACAAGAAACGATAGTCCTGAAACTGCTTCAAGACCATTTGACAAAGAAAGAGATGGTTTTGTATTAGGTGAAGGTGCTGGAGCTTTAATTATTGAAGAATATGAACATGCAAAAGCTAGAGGTGCAACTATTTACGCCGAATTACTTGGTGGTGGTTTATCTGCCGATGCTCATCATGTAACCGCACCACATCCTGAGGGCTTAGGTGCTATAAGTGTTATGAAAAATTGTTTACATAATGCTGGTATCTCTCCTGAAGAAGTAGATGCCATAAATATGCATGGCACTTCTACTCCATTAGGAGACATTGCTGAATCTAAAGCTATAAAAGAAGTTTTTGGAGATCATGCTTACTCTATCAATATCAATTCAACAAAGTCTATGACGGGTCACCTTTTAGGTGCTGCAGGTGCTATTGAAGCTATTGCTTCAATTTTAGCAATGAAACATAGTATTGTACCACCAACCATTAATCATTTTATAGATGATGATGGTATTGACCCAAAATTAAACTTCACTTTTAACAAGCCTCAAAAAAGAGATGTTAAAGTTGCCATGAGTAATACTTTTGGATTTGGAGGACATAATGCCTGTGTACTTTTCAAAAAAATAGAGGACTAACTAACCGTATGAACTTTATAAAAAATATATTGAAATCTCGTACTGAAAAAGACGAGATTTTCTTTGTTGAAATTAAAAAAATTATTGGGTTTAAGCCTAATTCATTAAAGTATTATAAGAAAGCGTTTACCCATAGTTCTGTAAAAAAAACAACCTCATCAGGTAAATCTTTGAATTACGAAAGGTTAGAATTTTTAGGTGATGCTATACTCAGTTCAACTATTGCCATTTATTTGTTTAATGAAATTCCTTTAGGCACAGAAGGTGATTTGACACAAATGCGTTCTAAAATAGTAAGCAGGGAACATCTAAATGAAATTGGTAAAGATTTATCGCTTATTAACCATATTGTAAGTAATGTACCTAAAAAGAATTTTGGCAACAATATTCATGGTAACATCTTTGAAGCCTTAACTGGTGCAGTATTTTTAGACAAAGGTCATTTGGCTTGTGAAAAATTTATACACAAAACTGTCATCGAACCATATGTAGACATAGAGCGTTTAGAAGGTAAAATTACCAGCTATAAAAGTGTACTGATAGAATGGTGTCAAAAAGTTAAAAAGCGTATAAACTATGAAGTTTATGAAGACACAGGTAATGATGCACTTAAACATTTTAGTGTAAAGTTATTTGTAGATGATGAAATTCTGTCTAAAGGCAGAGCAACTTCTAAAAAGAAAGCTGAAGAAATTGCATCAAAAAGAGCTTACTATAAATTACAAGATGTGATTACTCTTTAATCACAACATTACAACGATTTCGTAAAAATTATATTTTTTTACCAAAACAATGGTTATTTTCGCATAAATTAATCCATTTTATGTCTAAAATACTATCATTAGATTATGAATTTGAACATGATTATTCACTCATAGCTATCAATAGCACTTTAGAAGATTACAGACTCGCTTACTCTTTGAATAAAAGTTTAAACATCAACTTAAATAGTGATCCAAAAGGTTTAGAGTTTACTGACAAAAACTGTTCATTTATAGTCTTTAACTACACGTGTAACAATTTTTATTCATGGTCACTTTTAGCCAATAAGTATATTTTTACTGTTAAAAATACTGATGAAAATTATTTATTTGAAGAAGATTCTAAGACTAACTATTTAATTGATGAAAAAAAAGAAGTTGACTTTTTTTTAAAAATTATTGGAGATTTTGACATTAACTCATTACAGTCATTAATCCAAAATATAAAAAAAATAAAAGGAGTAATTACTTCTTACACTATCAATCCATTAACATTAAAATCTAAAGATTATTTAATATTCTAAAATATATGCGAAATCGTAAAAAAACAAAAATAGTTGCCACATTAGGTCCTGCTTGTGATACCAAAGAAATTATTGAAGAAATGATGACTGCTGGGGTAAATGTGTTTCGAGTAAATTTTTCTCATGCAAATTATGATAATGTTGCTGAAAAAATTAAGCTTATTCGAGAAATAAACAAAAAAAGAGATTATAATGTTGCTGTTTTGGCTGATTTACAAGGTCCAAAATTACGAGTAGGCATCATGGCTGAAAAAGTGAAATTAAAAAAAGGAGACACTTTTATTTTTACAACAGAAGAATGTGAAGGTACTCAAGACAAAGCCTTTATGACCTATCAAAAATTTCCTCAAGATGTAAAAGCAGGAGAACAAATTTTAGTAGATGATGGTAAACTTCTTTTTGAAGTTATTAGTACTGATGGTAAAACTGAAGTCATCACAAAAGTACTTAGAGGAGGTAAATTGAAATCTAAAAAAGGAGTAAACTTACCTAATACGAATATATCACTACCTGCTTTAACTGAAAAAGATATTAAAGATGCTCTTTTTGCTATTAAAATGGAAGTAGATTGGATTGCACTTTCTTTTGTGAGACATAAAGAAGATTTAATTAAATTACAAAACTTAATTAAAGAAAATTCAGATTATAAAATTCCTATTATTGCTAAAATTGAAAAACCTGAAGCTGTAGATAACATCAAACAGATTACTGCTTATTGTGATGGGTTAATGGTAGCTAGAGGTGATTTAGGTGTTGAGGTACCAATGGAAAAAGTACCTCTTATTCAAAAGAGATTAGTACTACAAGCAAAACAAGCTAGAATTCCTGTAATTATTGCTACCCAAATGATGGAAACAATGATTAGCAGTCAAGTACCCACAAGAGCAGAAGTGAATGATGTGGCAAATTCTATTATGGATGGTGCTGATGCTGTAATGCTTTCTGGAGAAACTTCTGTAGGTGAGTTTCCTATTGAAGTGATTAGAAAAATACGCTTGATTATTGAAAGTGTTGAAGACTCTTCGCTTATTATAAATCCAGAATCTCACATTCAAAGTATTAATGATCGGTTTATTTCTAAAACCATATGTCACCAAGCAGCATTAATAACTCAAGAGATAGAAGCAACCGTAATTTCAACCTTAACCAATAGTGGTTACACTGCTTTTCAAATATCCTCTTGGAGACCTAAATCACATATTTTAGCTTTTTCTTCAAATAGAAGAATTTTAGCCATGTTAAATTTATTATGGGGCGTAAAGGCTCATTACTACGATAAAATGGTAAGTACTGATGATACTGTTGAAGATATTAATGCTATGGCTGTAGAAAAAGGATATGCTAAAAAAGGAGAGTTTGTAATTAACCTCACCTCAATGCCTGTTAAAGCTAAAGGAATGGTGAATACACTAAGGGTTTGTCAGATAGAATAACCTCTCTTTGCTTTCAGCATCTCCCAAAAGTAGAGAATTTGCAAAAAGCACATAAAATTTACAGCAAATAACCAAGTAATACCAATTTAAATATTTGATGTCGTAAAATAAAACAGCTATTATTTTTTGCAAGATTGAGACAAAATATTTTAGCATAGCCATAGTTACGGTACTAATATCGTGAAAAAGAAACTGTTTTCTGCGGCGTTATATGTTTAAATAGGTATAATATATTTCTTATGAAAAAAATAGCATTTGGTATTATAGGCACTCTGTTAGTTTTATTTGGCTATAAATACTTCCAAC
>JAMONB010000388.1 GCA_027066745.1 Flavobacteriaceae bacterium | reverse complement strand
CAAATCAGTAATTGCAAATTCTGATATAGAAAATGGAAAAAAATTATTTTCTCTTAGCTGTACAGCCTGTCATCTTGATGATGGTGGAGGTTTAATTGGTCCAAACCTTACTGATGCATATACTATTTCGGGTTGTAGTTTTGAAGAAATAGCTACTGTCATTGCTAAAGGCACTCCTAATAAAGGCATGTATGCTTGGGAACAAATTCTGAATAAAAAAGAAATTCTACAGCTCACAAGTTATATAATTTCTCTAAAAGGAACTACACCTAAACAACCTAAGCATCCTGAAGGTGAACTTTGCTCAGAATAAATCAAAGTTAAAAACCAATCCTAAGAATTGACTAGTGAAATACAATAAAAATTAGATTTTAACCAAAAAGACCTAACAGGTTTTAAAAACCTGTTAGGTCTAGGAAAATAATCCTTATATAATATTTTTCACTAGCTAAACAACTAGCTCTTTTATTTACTGAAACACTACAGACCCTGGAATTAAACCAGTAATAATGGTTTCTTTTAGAGAATTATCACTTAAATCAAAAATCTTAAGCGAACCTTCACTTTTAAAATCACCTGCATTTGTAGTATATAGTTTTCCATCATGAGCTTTCACACTATAGTAAAAACCATCCAAACCTGAAACTTCAGCAGTAGGTAATTCTGTAGCAGTAGTTGACATGGTATATACTTTGCCGTTAAGACTATAATACAATTTATCAGCATCAAGAGTCAAATTATTTGGATGATCTGTAGCTCCAAAATCAAAAAATGACACCTCATTATTTATAATTTTAGCCAATTTACCATTAGTTTCTGCACCTGAATAACTTGATTTACCTCCGCACAATACCCAAATAGCTCCACTTGCATCTTTTACAATAGTATTAGGTATGTCACCTACTTCTAAAGTTGAAACAACAGTATTTGAACCTGTATCGATAACCTCAACTTTATTATTCTGGCTCCAGCCACCTTGAAGATTAACATATATTTTATTTCCATCTACCAACAGGTCTTCTGGTCCCTCGCCTACTGGAATCTTTTTAGTAACAGTATTTGTGGTTAAATCAACAACCGCAATATAATCATCAGTTGCATCAAGAGCTTCTCCCCAATTAGATACATAACCTGTGTTGCCAACCACTACAAAATAACGTGGGTTTTTAATATCTGCACCTTCAATAGTTGCTACATTTTTCATGGTATAACGATTGGCAACCTCTACCTTATGTGAATTATTAACTACAATATAAGCAAAATCGCCATGTACAGTCATTGATTGCACTACACTCCCCAGGTCTTCATGGTTTACTGCTTTAAAGATACTTTGAGTTACATTTCCCGTTTCATCAACATGACTAATAGTTCCTGTGCCATTTTGAAATGGTCCTTCATTGGTAATAAAATAACCTTTTTCATAATCGCCTAAAGGAAGCGTTGGAGAATCATCTTCAGAACATGAATAGGTTAAGACTAATGTTAAAAATAATAATGTCAGTAATTTAAATTGTTTCATTGTTTTTAAAATTTATAGTTAATATTGAATTCGAAATTTCTATTGGGCATGGGTCTATAGGCTATAGATTGATAAGCTGTATTCCATATGTTATTTGCCATTAGACCAATAGTTAGTTGTTGCTTTAAAAAGCTTTTATAGATTTCTAAATTTGAGAGCCAATAGGCACTTACAATTTGTGTATTTGATGTGGTTGTAAAAACTTTTCCATTATACAGTTCTGTAAAATTGACTGTGAAATTTCTATACCTATAATTTAATGATGCATTGGCTTTGTGAGTTGGCACATAGATCAGTTGCTTGTCTAAAGCCTTATCTTTTGCAATTGTGTAGGCATATTTTGATTGAATTTCAAAAGCATGTTTTTTAAACCTTTGTTTAAATTTCACTTCAAACTCTAATCCGTAATTTTCTACATTCTGTACGTTTACAGGCGTCCAATAGCTTGGTGTCTTAGGTCTCCATTGGATTAAATTTTTACTTTTTATAGTATAAGAAGTTAAATTTATAGTCATTTTTTTATGATGATATCCCAAACCTAACTCACCACTAGTACTGGTTTCTGCCAGTAAATCAGGATTACCACCAGGGTTCCAAAACAAATCATTATATGTTGGCAGTCTATAATTTGTAGAAAAATTTGCTTTGATATCGAATTTAGAAGACCATTGATATTTTATATCTGCAGCATAGATTAACGGAATTTCATAAATAGAAGAAAAGCCTTTTCGTACACTCACATTGTACTGTAGCTGATCTATAGGTTTTTGATGTAGCAATAGATACACTTCAAAATCATTTCGGTATTTGTCTAATAAATTGGACCCGTTTGCAGTGCTGTATTTATTTACTAAACCTGTATGTAAGCTCAAGCTATTCTTAATAAAGTACTTAAAATCATATTTCAGCATGTAATTACTGCTCTTACCAAAAGAATAATCGGAAGATTCTTTATTGAAATAGAAATGATACTCCTCATTCAAATAAGCTAATTTCAAAGATGAATTGTAGGCTTGTCCGAAATTTTTCCAATGTAGCATTAGTCTGCTGTCTGTATTCTTTAATTTTGAATTGTTAGGAGCAGTCAAGGTTCTTGATAAGTTTCTGTCATTATTAGCCGCTGTGGCAAAAAGCTGAATTTGATTATTATCATTAATTTTATATGCAAATACTCCCTTGAGATGGTAGTTTTCATAATCTCCATTCTCATTATGTAAATCAGTTCCCAAATACGGATAGTCATTCGTTGACCGATTACCTTCTACTACAATTTTTGCATAGATTTTTTGAGTGCTATATTGAGAACCAATCAGCCCTTTTTGAGTAGTGTAACTTGCCAATCCTAAATTGATTTGTGTTTGTAGCTTATCCTCAAAAATAATTTGATCTCTAAGGTTAATTACTCCGCCAATAGCTCCACTACCAAATAAAATACCACCACCACCTTTTCTAATTTCTATTTGATTGTATCCATTAGCAGAAAAAGTATTAAAATCAGTTTGCCCATTCAGTGATGAATTGATAGCCATTCCGTTCCAATACACACCTGTATGACTAGCTCCAGAACCTCTCAAAGAAATAGATGAGACCATACCATTTCCATTTTGTTTGAAATAGAGATTTGCTTGGCTTTGTAATAAATTTCCTAAAGATTGTTGCTTAGTATTTACTACAGAGTCATTGAATATCTGTACTTGATATCCTGAATTTATTTGAGGTGAAAAATTGCCATAGAGCTTTACTTCATCTAATAAATGAATGGAATCTGTTTGTGCAAAAGAAATTGCACCAATAAAAAAGAAAACAATAGTATACTTCATAAATCATTATAAACTCTTCCTCCGAAAGTTTTCTAAATGTTATGATTTTGGCAGGTCTCCTGGCTTGCATTTTGTTGTATGTCTTCCCATCTTGCTACAGCAGACAGTGACTTAAGAAGTACAACAACTATGATATAGATACTGAAACTCCCGAAATTTCGGGACAGCACATGCTTACAGTTGCGGGGACAGCTCAGGAATTAAAGATTAACGATGTTTGAGCTGAGATTTAACCAATTTCAATTCAAAAAATAAACTTTCGTAGAACTTTTTACCTGATTCCCTTTTTAATTTTATCCGCTTAAAGCGGAATTAAAACCAAAATCTAGGCAAAAGTAGACATTATAATAAAACTATTCAAAAAACAACTACATTTGTTTTATAATACAATCATATATTCAAATTGCAAAAAATATTTTTTTTATTAGTTTTTACCTTTCTCATCTCTGCCTGTAAACAGGAAAAAAAAGAGCCCCATGCTTCAACAAATAATACTCCTCAAAAATATGCTAAAGGATTTGAAATTCAAACCTATGCTAAATATAAAAAACTAATCATAAAATCTCCATACCCTAAAGCTAAAAAACAGTTTGAATATATTTTAATTCAAAAAGGCAAAGAGATTCCGTTAGAATTAAAAGATAAAAATATCATTAGAACTCCTATTGAAAAATTAGTAGTTACCTCAACAACGCATATTCCATTTTTAGAATTATTAAGTACAGAAAATCGTTTGGTTGGGTTCCCAAATTTAGACTATATTTCTTCTCAAAAAACAAGAAAACTGATTCGTAATGGCCACATCAAAGAACTCGGTAATGAGCAAGACATCAATACCGAAGTTCTTTTAGATTTGCAACCAGAAATCATTATTGGTTTTGCTATGAATGGCAATAACAAAATGTTTAACATTATTGAAAAAGCAGGAATACCTGTACTCCTCAATGGAGATTGGCTTGAAGAAACGCCACTAGGTAGAGCTGAATGGCTCAAATTCTTTGGTGTTTTATTTGAAAAAGATGCTGTCGCTGATTCTATTTTCACCACTATTGAACAGGAATATAGAAAAGCTGTTTTGATTGCAAAAAAAGCAAGTAC
The DNA here is from genome assembly GCA_027066745.1 of Flavobacteriaceae bacterium. Taxonomy (GTDB): domain Bacteria; phylum Bacteroidota; class Bacteroidia; order Flavobacteriales; family Flavobacteriaceae; genus Aureibaculum. The sequence continues at coordinate 1,590 of JAMONB010000388.1, read as the reverse complement.
AAAGCCTACTGTAATTTGCGGCTCTATCTTTAAAGATATTTGGAATTTACCAGCAGGTGACAGTTTTATGGCTCAATACTTAAAAGATGCAAACACAGACTATCTTTGGGCTGATACTACAGGAAAAGGAAGTCTATCACTAAGTTTTGAGTCCGTTTATGAAAAGGGGGAATCTGCTGAATTTTGGATAGATTCAGGAATCTATACCAGTTTTAAGAAATTAGAGGAAGCCAATCAGCACTATGCCAAATTCAAAGCCTTTCAAACACAACAGATCTATTCATTCGCACATCAAAAAGGTAAAAATGGAGGTCTACTCTATTATGAACTCGCTCCAGCTCAACCACATATTGTATTAAAAGATATTATTAAAGCTGTACATCCAGAATTGTTACCTGAGTATACCCCCTTTTTCTTGAAGAAATTGAATTAGTTTAAAATTGGATTGAAATCAGCATTACCAAAAAATTCAATATTTTGATAATCAGGAGTCATCCCATTAAATTTATTTGCTGGAAATTCTATCCGAAATCCAACTCTTATTAGATCTGCAATCTTTGGTGAGCTCAATAATATACCAAAATTATCTTTTGAATAATTTACACCTGCTCCCAATATTCCTTTAAAGTCAAAGTTTCCTGCTAAATAATAGCTTGCATCCCCTTTTGATGGAAAAATAACCATAGCAGCTGGAGTAAATTCTATCCTATCTGATATCTCAAAAATATACAAGGACGAAACAACATAATTAATAACCTTATCTCTAGTAATAATATCTCCTTGAGCATTAAGTGACCTTACTAAAAAATTAGGCACACTAATACCCGCAGAAAATTTATGATTATTGTAATATAAACCCACACCTAAATTAGCATTCGTATCTTTACTGTTATCAGAAAATAACGGATCAACACCAGGAGCTGTCTGGGGTAAATTAATAGATAACAACCCTATTTCAAGAAATGAAACACCCCCTTTTACTCCTAATGACAAGCTTGATTCATTTTGCAAATCAATCTTATAAGAAATGTCAGCATTTAAAAGCGTTTCTTTTAAAGGGCCAACAGTCGCATTTACAAATGAAAGACCAACACCAAAACTTTGGTTAATTGGTGTATAAACATTAGCATAAAATGTTTTTGGAGAGCCTTCAAGTGCATTAAAATCAAAATCATCCAACCTGACAAAATTCAAACCTCGTTCCAAGCCCACACTAAACTTGTCTTTAGAACCTACAAAAGCGGGGTTTATTAAATTTAAATTAAAAAAATTAGGGTCAATTTGAGCATAAGACTTAAAAATTGTAAGACTTAAAAAAAATGTAATTACAAGTATTAGTTTCTTCATTTTATGATATTTTAGCAAACAATTGTAGACTACAAATATAGTTTATATATTATGATGAATACAAATCCATTTTGAACAAAAGCGAATCATATTATATTAATTTTTTAATGCTTTGCATTGTATTGCTGGTAACTTTTATGGTAAACATTAGCCTAGGTTCTGTAGAAATTCCTTTTAAATCTGTTATTCAAACCTTAATAGGAAACAGTACAGTAAAAGAATCTTGGCACTATATTATTTTAC
>JAMONB010000387.1 GCA_027066745.1 Flavobacteriaceae bacterium | reverse complement strand
TGAATGGTAAAAAGAGAATTAGAGCAAGTAATACCAATTTAAAATGTCATTATCAGAAGTAATGACCATTCAGGTTCTTTTTCATATTTCTGGATACAGAAACTTCAAGACATTTTATAAAGAATATGTTTGTAAACTTCTTGCAAATGATTTTCCAGACTTAGTTTCTTATAATAGAATGGTAGTAGTTTAGCCCCCAATAAGTTCGGAGTGATATTTTATATTTCATATTGTAACCAATGATTGTAGAGGAATCATTGACTTTATGATAACTAAAGGCAATGTAGATGATAGAAAATCTTTGAAAACAAAAAGCTTTTTAAAACGACTTTCCAGTAAATTATTTGGAGATAAAGGGTATTTGTCCAAAGAACTTTTTACTAGCCTATTCTCCAATGTAATACACCTTATTACCAAACTAAAACGAAATATGAAAAGTACTACAGTAACTCCTTTAATTGACGTTTATCATTTAAGAAAAAGGGCAATTATTGAAACTATTTTTGATCAACTTAAAAATATATTTCAAGTAGAACATTCTAGACATAGAAGCCCAGTAAATTATTTTACAAATATATTTTCTGCTTTAATTGCTTATAATTTTGCAGAGAAAAAAACCTTCACTAAAAAAAGGTCTTGTAGATACTAAACAACTAATACTTTTTTGAAAAAGTTATGTCGAACTCACGTTAATTATTCTTTTTAAAAATCTTAAAAAGTAAATTTAGCTTAATTTCATATCCATTAAGATTGAAAAAGTCTGTTTAATATCTATCTCTTTAACTACAATAGTAATTTCATGAGTTGTTGAAATCACTTCTTGTACTGAAATATTAGCCCAAGCCAATTGTTTTAAAATAAAATAATACACACCTGATTGTTCTATATTTGACTTTGGTAATTTTATAGTTAAAGAGGCCAAATTGGTTGTAGACCACAATACTTTTTCTTCTTTAAAAATACGTTCAATTTTAGATTCTATTTTTTTACTTAAAACAATACTCGTTTCAAAAACTCCTTGAGAAATAGTGAAAAAATTATCATTATCATTCCCCAAATCTTTCAACAGTTTAATAATTTTTGGCACTAAAGTAGATGTGTTTTTAAAGGTATAGTCACATAAATCAGATCGCATAATAAAGTCGCCAGATGTCAATGCAATCTTTTTAATGTTTTTTCTAATTTTTAATACACTTGATGGTGATATTCTATTTATTGCCATCATAATTGCTCCTTCTTTAATCTCTTTTTTAAGCATTTTTTCGACTTCGGGTTTTATAACTCTTGCCAATGATGATACATTAATCAATTTATCATATAATGCTTCTTCAATAAAAGGTGTTTTATTAATTATTGCTGTTACTGCTTGCTGAATAGTTTTCATGTTTAAATTTAAACTTTCTGTTATATTTTGTAAAAATAACTCAAAAAATTGCACAACAATAGGAACTAATCAATTTTTGTGAAAAATTATTATTTATGATTGTCTTAAAATTTGGAGGAACTTCGGTTGGAAGTGCTGAAAACATAAAAAAAGCAACAACAATTGTTAATTCTTATAGCAGCTCTAAAATTATTGTTTTATCAGCTGTTTCAGGCACTACAAACACCTTGACTGAAGTAAATAAATTATTAGCTGATAGTAAAAAAAGTAATGCTATCGATCTAATCAATGCGTTAGAACTAAACTATCATCAGCTAATCAAAGAATTATTTTCCTCTAAAAAATATCAATTAGAAGCTCTTTTATTTATTCAAACTAAATTTGAAGAACTACGTTTATATACTGATGCTTCTTATCAAAACGAGAAAATAATTTTAGCTCAAGGCGAAATCATCTCAACACATTTATTTCAAATCTATCAAAATGAATTAGGAAATACTTCTTTATTGATTTCTGCATTAGATTTCATGTCAATTGACATATATAAAGAGGCTAACACTAAATCTATAAAAAACAAATTAACTTCTATTTTATCAGATAATAATCACATTAAAACATTTATTACTCAAGGATATATTTGTACTAATCATAAAGATGAAATTGACAATTTAAAAAGAGGCGGAAGTGATTATAGTGCTTCGCTAATTGGTGCGGCAATTGAAGCAAAGGAAATTCAGATTTGGACAGACATTGACGGTATACATAATAACGACCCAAGATTTGTAGAAAATACTTTTTCTATCAATGAGATGTCTTTTGATGAAGCGGCTGAATTGGCTTATTTTGGTGCTAAAATCTTACATCCTCAAAGTATTATTCCTGCTCAAAAAAATAATATTCCTGTATTATTAAAAAATACTTTTAATCCTAATGACATAGGCACTATTATTAAAAATTGTGCACCTAGTAGTGGCGTTAGAGCTGTAGCTGCTAAAGATAAAATTATTGCCATAAAAATTAAATCATATAGAATGTTAATGGCCTATGGTTTTTTGAAAAAAATATTTGAGGTTTTTGAGAAATACCAAACCTCTATCGACATGATAACTACTTCTGAGATTGCAGTATCATTAACCATTGATCATCCAAAATATCTAGATAATATAACCCAAGAACTAAAAACTTTTGGCAAAGTAGAAGTTGACAAACAAATGAGTATTGTTTGTCTTGCTGGAAATTTTTCGCAAAGTGGAAAAGGTATTAGTGCTTCAGTGATAAATTGTTTAAAAAACATTCCGATTAGAATGATATCCTATGGAGGTAGTAATTACAATATGTCATTACTTATTGCATCGGAAGACAAAGTGAAGGCTTTAAATTTACTCAACGATGGATTATTTTAGATCAGTCTAAAAGGTCTGTTAATTTTTTAAATTGAATTTTAGGGTCTTTATTTTTATATAAAATAGTATAAATAGTATCTAAAATTGGGGTTCTTGTGCTTTTTTCTTCCTTAATTTTATAAGCACTTTTTGTAGCATAATATCCTTCAGCAACCATACTCATTTCAAACATTGCAGATTTTACGGTATAACCCTTACCTATCATATTACCAAACATTCTATTTCTACTAAAAACAGAATAGCCTGTCACTAGTAAATCTCCTAAATAAGCTGAATCATTAATATTTCGTTTCATTTTATGTACTTTCTTAATAAAACGCTTCATTTCTCTAATTGCATTTGACATCAATACTGCTTGAAAATTATCTCCATAACCTAAGCCATGAGCAATACCCGCAGCAATGGCGTAAATATTTTTCAACATCGCAGCATATTCAGTACCAATAATATCATCAGAAACTTTTGTCTTAATATACCTACTCGCTAATTTCTCGCTAATAAATGTTGCCTTTTTTTCATCTTTACAAGCAATAGTTAAATAAGATAGACGTTCTAAAGCAACTTCTTCAGCATGACAAGGGCCTGTGATTACGCCAATATCTTCAAAAGGAATATTAAACGTTTCAAAAAAATGTTCACCTACAATAAAACCCGTTTCAGGCACTATCCCTTTAATGGCAGAAAAAATAATTTTACCTTTTAGAGAGACTGTCAATTTCTTTAATTCTTCATTCAAAAAAGCAGACGGAATTGCAAAGATCAAATAATCAGCATAGTCAACCATTTCATTAATATCATCGGTCAACTTCAATTGCTCTGAATGAAATTCGACTGAACTGATATAATTAGGGTTGTGCTTGTTTCGCTTTATATGCTCTATGGCATAAGAACTACGCATATACCAACCTATCTCATCTAAATTTTCACTCAACATTTTTACAATAGCTGTAGCCCAACTACCTCCACCAAATACAGCAATCTTAGGCTTGTTCATTTTCATAAAATTTACGTTCTAATTCAGCTTGAAACTCTTCCATTACAGGTTTAACGGTACTCTCTGGTATGTCAGAAATTTTTATATACATTAAACCATCAATAGCATCATTAAATTTAGGATCTACATTAAAAGCAAGTAACTTCGCATTTTGCTTTACATATTTTTTTAATAAAACTGGCATTCTTAAAGAACCTGGTTCTAATTCATCTATAATCTTATCAAACTTTGTCATATCCGCTTTACTAGCATCAAAAACAAAATCTTTATCAGCATCGTTAAGCTTCACTTTATACTCTTTTTTAGGATGTATATACTGTGCTAAATAAGGGTCATAATAATGGGATTTCATAAACTCAATCATTAATGACTTTGAAAAGTTAGAAAATTGATTGCTTATACTTACACCTCCCATTAAATATTTGTATTCTGGAAATCGTAATGTAACATGAACTATACCTTTCCATAATAAAAATAATGGCATCGGTTTTAACTGGTATTCTTTTATAATAAAAGCTCTACCCATTTCAATGGTTTTTTGCATCATCGGAAACAGCTCAGACTCAATTCTAAACAAGGTATTTATATAGAAACCATCAATACCATATTTTTTATAAATTTCTTTACCTAAACCCATTCTATATGCACCTACAACTATTTTCTTGTCTCTGTCCCATAAAAACATATGATGGTAGAATTTGTCGTATTTATCTAAATCTATTGCTTTGTTTGTGCCTTCTCCTATATCGCGGAAAGTAATTTCTCGCAATCGTCCTATTTCACGTAAAATATTAGGTATATACCTACTTCTTGCTAAAAAGATCTCATAATTCTTACTCTCTAATAACCTAGAGTCTTTCTCTCTTAATTTTTCAACTTCTTTATTAATTTTTTCAGGAGAAACTGGAGTAATAATTTTTTTAGGTTGCTTTGATATTTTTAATAATGGCTTCTTTATCAAGGACTTTTTTACTTCAAAAGGATTTGCCAACATGTATGTTTTTTTACGTAAAAATGTATGAAAATCATCAATATTTTCATACTCCTCTTGATCTTTTATAGATATTGGTTTCCCAATTCTCACTTTAATGACTCTCCTTTTTTGAGAAAGTACTTCTGAAGGTAATTTAGCGGTTCTAAGCGTGTCACTAATTTTAGATAAAAAATAAAATAACTTGCTGTTTTTAGCATGGAAATAAATAGGAATAACTGGCACTTTTGCTTTATGGATTAACTTTACAGCCCCTTCTTCCCAAGGCTTGTCAATAATTAATTTTCCGTCTTTATACGTTGACACTTCGCCTGCTGGAAAAATACCTAAAGGATGCCCTTCTCTCAAATGCAGTAGTGCATTTTTTATGCCAGTAAGGCTAGACTTCGCATCTTTTCTATCTTCAAAAGGATTTACGGGCATCACATATGGTTTTAAAGGCTCAATTCTATGCAATAAAAAATTAGCGATAATTTTATAATCAGGTCTATTCTCTACTAATAATTTTAATAACAATACGCCATCAATACCACCAAGCGGATGATTAGATACTGTTATAAAAGCTCCGTCTTTTGGAATGCGTTTTAAATCTTCTTCAGGAATTTCAAAATCTATTTGAAACTCCTTTAAAATGGAATTTAAAAAAGCTACATCTTTTTTGTCTTTATGTTTTTCATAAAATCTATTGATTCTTGATATACGTAAGACTTTTAAAAGTACCCAACCCACAAAAGTACCCAGAAAACCATAGTTGTCGAGGTTGATTATGCTGGCAATTTCTTTTGAAGATACTAATCCCATGGTTGAATATAAAACAACCTCAAAGATAGAAAATTTATTGAACAACCATCTGTATAGTTTCTATAGTTGATTGTTTTAACAATACTTTATTAGTATTTTCTATTTCTTTTACCGCTACATCGCTAAAATGCTTGAAAGTATATAACAAAACCTCTTCAAAAAAATTTGTTTTATAATTACTTTTTAATAGTACTCCTAATTTTTAAAAATGTATGATAGTTATCATCTAACTGTACAGAAAAATTAATAGCAGAGTTTTGATTAAAACGAAGATAGCCGTCCTCCGAAATAGCTATAGGAAGACGTGACAGAGCTATAGGAAGGTTCTTTCGATATTTTAATCCCTACTTTACATCTCTCAGATGTTTTCCCAAACTTAAACCCTTTATTATTTTCCTAAATATTTCTGAATACTTTTATCACTTATCTGACAAACATTCCAATCATCTAAATACAAAGC
>JAMONB010000386.1 GCA_027066745.1 Flavobacteriaceae bacterium | reverse complement strand
TATCATTTTTGAGACCAAGGTAACCGACAGCTCCATGCGGGTCAGCGATGTAATTTGAGTTTTTATAAATTTCTAGCATGGCTTCACGTGTTTGTTCATCTGTAAAAGAATAGGAGTGAAGGTCTTCTTTTAAAGCATTGAAGTTATTCTTATAAATTTCTTGAATACGTATAAAATTACTTGGGTCGCCAACATCCATAGCATTAGAAATGGTTTGATGTGATGGTGTAATTTGATAACTTCCTGTCTGTAAATAACGAGTTACCACATTATTGATATTGTTCGCAGCAATAAAATGATGGATGGGCAATCCCAATTGTTTTGCCATCATACCTGCACAAATATTACCAAAATTACCACTAGGCACTGAAAACACTAGTTTTTTATTTTTATTTTTTAATTGTTTATAGGCAAAGAAAAAATAGAACATCTGTGGTAGCCAACGTGCAATATTTATGGAATTTGCAGAAGTCAATTGCATTTCTGAAGTTATCGATTGGTCTAAAAATGCTTTTTTAACCATGGCTTGGCAATCGTCAAAAGTACCTTCAACCTCTAAGGCTTTAATATTTTGACCCAAGGTTGTCAATTGTTTTTCTTGCACCTCACTTACTTTTCTACTAGGGTACAAAATAATAACATTTACATTTTTAACACCCAAAAATCCGCTTGCCACCGCACCACCTGTATCACCAGAAGTAGCGACAAGTACAGTTACTTCGTTGTTAGAATCTGCATTTAAATAGCCTAAACAACGAGCCATAAATCGAGCACCTACATCCTTAAAAGCCATGGTTGGTCCATGAAATAATTCTAAAGTTTTAATATTATCTTCAATAGCAACCAAGGGAAAATCAAAACTCAAGGTTTCTTTGATGATCTCTTTTAAAATCGCATCAGGAATCTCATCACCAACAAATTGTTGAATGACGGTAAAAGCAATTTCTTCATTAGAGTATTTCTCAATATTGGCTATAAAATCAGAAGGTAGTTTCTGAATCGCTTCAGGAAAGTACAAGCCTTTGTCTTCAGCCAATCCTTTAATAACAGCATTTTTAAAACTAACCTCTGCTGCTTTTCTATTTAAACTGTAGTATTTCAAGTTGTTATTCTTTATGATTAATTGTTGTTATGTATAAGTCACCTTCCCTTTGGGAAGGGCTAGGGATGGGATTAAATTATCTTAACCCCTTCAGTATTCACTTTCGAAATATAAATATTAAAATCTATAGTAGAATTTTGATATACATTTTTCATAGCATTCGCTACATTATTAGCACTTTTTTCTCCTTTGCAGAGCCCGAAAATGGTAGGACCTGAGCCAGAAATACCTATGCCTAAAGCTCCATTTTGTAAACCTGTTTGTTTGACTTTATCAAAAAGAGGTATTAATTTTTTGCGATGCGGTTCAGCAATTACATCAACTAACGATCTGCTAATTAATTGATAATCATTAGTATAAAGCCCGCTAATTAAACCTGCAAGATTGGCACTTTGTTTGACCGCATCAGCAATTGAAATGTTTGGTTTTAATACATTTCTAGCATCTTCTGTTTTTACTTCTATTTGAGGATGAATAACCGCTACCCATAATTCATTTGGGACAGGCAATTTTACAATTTCAAGAGGTTCATAGCTTTTCACCAAAATGAATCCGCCATAAATAGCCGCCGCCACATTGTCTGCTATTGGTGAGCCACAAGCTATTTTTTCGCCCAATCTTGCAAACTCGGTCAATTCTAATTTGGTAAAAGGTTTACCTAACAATTCATTGGTTGCAAAAGCGGCACCAGCAGCACTAGAAGCACTGCTCCCTAATCCACTTCCAGGCTTTACTTTTTTAAACAATTGCATGTCAATACCAAAATCAGCATTTACTTTATCAAGCATAGCTTTAACCACAACACTCGCGGCATTTTTGTTACTATCAAAAGTCAATTCAGCACCTTCAATTTTAGAAATTTTAACACCTTTTTCTGTGGTTTTTGTCAATACCATTTCATCTCCAATGGTATTGATAGCGAAGCCTAGAGCATCAAATCCGCAAGAAACATTGGCAACAGTAGCAGGGGCAAATATTTTTATTGAATTCATATTAAACTATCATTTATATTATTGTTCTCGATACAATTGGCCTTGCCTTTAAGGCTCATCAAATCACTTGAACAGACATTTGTACATTCATAATAACGTGATGTTATATCATAATTGGTATGCATTACTTATTGGCTATTTTAATAATGTCAGCAAAAATTCCTGAAGCAGTAACATCTGCACCCGCACCTGCACCTTTGATAATCATTGGTTGTTCGGGATATCTTTTGGTATAAAACATGACAATATTATCTTTTCCTTCTAGATTATAAAACGGATGTCCAACAGGAATTTCTTTCAAACCAACTTTTGCCTTTCCGTCAACAAACTCAGCTACATATTTTAGCTGACAGTTATTTTTATTAGCTGATGCTAACAATTGATTAAAATGTTCAGCATCCGCGTTAAGCGAATTGTAGAAATCATCAACACTAGCTGCACTATGGTTGTTTTTTGTTAAGAAGGAGTCATTTTCAATAGCTGACAAATCAATTTTCTCACCACTTTCTCTAGCCAAAATTAATATTTTTCTAGCAACATCAACACCACTTAAATCAATTCTTGGATCTGGTTCAGTATAGCCTTCATCTTGGGCTTGTTTTACGATGTCATAGAAATTGGTATTTTCCTTAAAATTATTGAATATAAAGTTTAAACTGCCTGAAAGTACTGCCTGAATACTTTGAATTTGGTCGCCAGAAGCTATTAAATTATTTAAGGTAGCAATAATGGGCAATCCTGCACCAACATTGGTCTCAAATAGAAGTGGAGCATTGTAGCCTAATGATAATTCTTTGAGTTTACTATATTTTTCATACGTAGAAGAACAAGCAATTTTATTACATGCTACCACTGCTATACTACTGCTTAAATAATCAGAATAAGTACCTGCTACTTCAGTATTTGCTGTAATATCAACAAAAATACTATTTCTAAGATTTAGATTTTTTACTTGCTTTAGAAACCCATTAATAGAAGCTTCTTGCCCTAAATTTAATTGTTCTTGCCATGATGATAGCTGAATACCTTCTTCATCAAAAACCATTTTTTTAGAATTTGACAAGCCAACAATTCGTATTTTAATTTTTAAATTATCTAATAGATACTGCTGCTGCTGTTTAATTTGTTCAATAAGTTTAGCCCCAACATTACCTACACCAGTAATAAAGACATTAAGTTGTTTATTATTACCAGTAAAAAAAGCTTCATGCAGACTGTTTAATGCCTTTTTTACGTTTTTTGTAGCAATTACGGCCGATATATTTTTCTCTGTAGAACCTTGAGCAATTGCACGAATATTAATATTGTTTTTCCCTAAAGTGCTAAACATTTTACCACTAATACCTTGATGCTTTTTCATGTTATCACCTACAATTGCAATAATAGACTGTTCTTTTTCAACAATAAGAGGTTTAATTTTATTTCTTAGAATTTCAAATTCAAAAGTAGTATCTATAACTTCTTTTGCTTTATCACTGTTACTTTCATCAATAGCAATGCAAATAGAATGCTCTGATGAAGCCTGTGTAATTAATTTGACATTGATATTACTTTGGGCTAGACTTTCAAATAAGCGTTTAGAAAATCCAGTTATGCCCACCATACCAGAGCCTTCTAAAGTGATTAAGGCAACATTTTCAATATGACTTATCCCTTTTACTGGCTCAGCGTTACCATTACTTTTTTTAGAAATTAAGGTGCCTTCATCATTAGGTCTTAATGTGTTTTTAATACGAATGGGAATCTCTTTTTTTAATACAGGATGTATTGTTGGAGGGTAAATCACTTTAGCTCCGAAATGAGAAAGTTCCATCGCTTCTTCATAAGAAATTTGTGCTATTGGTTTTGCTTGACTAACTAATTTAGGATTTACAGTATACATACCACTAACATCTGTCCATATTTCAAGAACACTAGCATTAATAGAAGCAGCTATAATAGCAGCAGTAAAATCAGAACCTCCTCGTCCTAATACAGTAGTTTCACCTTTTACTGAAGATGAAATAAAACCAGGTAATAAAACTACAGTTTGTTTATTAGTATTAAAAAAGGAGTTGATATTTTTATTTGTAATTTGAAAATCTACAGCTGCATGTGTATAATTGTCATCTGTTTTAATAAGCTCACGAGTATCTTTTAAAATAGCATCAATACCGTTTAGTTGTAGTGCTTTACTAATTAAATATGAAGAAAGAATTTCACCATAACTTACAATTGTAGCCTCACTTTTAATGGATAATTCATTGATATTAGAAATACTATGTAATAGTTGCTCTACCTCTTCAAATTTGATGTTGATAAATTTGAGCAATTCATTTTGATTTTTTTTTGAAATCAATTCATTTAAAATGGTGTAGTGAATTAATTTTATTTCCTCAAAATCAGATAAATATGACTTCTCATTAATTGAAGCTAAATGTGACACTTTTAGTAATAGATTGGTGATTTTTGAAAAAGCAGAAACAACAACAATTTGAGGCTCTTTAGAATTAGAATTAATTATTTCTATAATTTTTTTTATGTTTTGAGAAGATCCTACAGAAGTTCCTCCAAATTTTAATACTTTCATTTTAAGTAGATTGTAATGATATAATGTATTGTTTTCTATTGAATAATAGAGATGACCAAAAGAGCGATATGTACATAATTAACCCCTAAGGGTCATCATTGTTGTACCAATAAACATAACAGCTCCAATAGATATTGAGCTTGTAGAAGAAATTATTATGTTTTTAGTTGCTTGCACAGTTCAAATGTACTAGATATTCTCTTAATAACAACCTATAAACTTCATTAAATTTTATTTTTATTAAATTTTTAGATTTTCTTGTAAAAATTTATAAATAGTTAATATTTAAGGCTATTTTTGAGCTTATATCAATCACTATCAAAATGAGAAAAACTGCTTTTACGCTATTCTTTATATTGTTATCTGTTCTATTTAGTTTTAGTCAAGAAGCATTGATACCAACTGATTTTTTAACTAAAGACTTCCATAAAAATAGGCGAGAGGCTTTGCGGAGTAAGATGCCTAAAAATAGCGTGGCTGTATTTTTTACAAATCCAGTTCGGAATAGAGCCAATGATGTGGATTATATTTACCATCAAGATCCTAATTTTTATTATTTGACAGGCTATAGAGAGCCACATGCGGTATTGTTGATTTTTTCTGAAGATCAAATTGAAGGAAACCGAACTTATAATGAAGCTATTTATGTACAAGATCGTGATAAAAAGAAAGAGTTATGGGATGGTAAACGATTGGGTATAAAAGGAACTCAAGAGGAATTAGGTTTTGAGATAGTTTCAAATGGTCGTGAGTTTCATAAATCAACGCTAGATTATAAAGAGTTTGATAAAGTGCTTATTTTCGATTTTAAGGATGATTATAGAAATTCTAAAAAAGATACTGCCGATTTATTTGACTTAGTTTCACAATTTAAAGAGAAAGCATCTTTTGACAGAAGTCTAATTCCAAATCCTGAAAAAGACAGAGCTTATCAGCTTATCAAAACTACAGAAATTGAAAATAGTGCGAATGTTGCACAAATAATTGGTAGATACCTTGACTATTTTCCTGAATTGAAAAAAGATAAATTATTACAAGGTTATCATAATGCTCAAACAGACGAATTAAGAAAAGAATATCAGCAAAAGGTAAATCTAAGAATAGTAGCAAAATCCAAAACTAATATTGACATTTCTAGCTTAGAAGCTTATATGAGTTCTTTACGTGAAATTAAATCGACTCAAGAATTGAAACTATTAAAAAAAGCCATTAATATTTCAGCGGTGGGTCAGATTGAAATTATGAAAGCAATGCATCCAAATATGTCAGAAACTGAAATACAAGGCGTACATGAGTTTGTCTATAAAAAATATGGAGCCGAATATGAGGGCTATCCATCTATTGTCGGTGGCGGTCATAATGGTTGTATTCTACATTATATTGAAAATAACAAGACTAAAGTTGGCAATGAGCTA
>JAMONB010000385.1 GCA_027066745.1 Flavobacteriaceae bacterium | reverse complement strand
CATTTGCAAGATCAGGAGAAATCAGGCTTGCACAATGGAAAGAATTTGATTTTGCAAAATCACTATGGATTATCCCTGCTGAACGAATGAAAATGAGAACAGAACACCATATTCCATTATCAACTCAGGCATTAGACACCTTGATAAAAATACAGGAAATCACAGGAACTTATGACCTGTTATTTCCCTCAGAACGTAATTGGCGAAAAGCAATGTCAGATAATACCATGCGTAGAGCAATGAGACATTTGGGATACGATGGTGAACACCCACCAAAATCTAAGGCAACACCTCATGGTTTCAGGGCGAATGCTTCATCTATACTCAATGAAAAAGAGTTTAACCCTGATGCAATTGAGCGACAGTTATCACACATGGAAAGAAACAACGTTCGAGCCGCTTATTTGCACCATGCTCAATATATGAAACTTCGCATTGAAATGATGCAATGGTGGGCTGATTATTTGGATAAAGAGAAATCTAATTTTAGAATAGGTTAATCCACACTATTATCTTTGAAATCTGATTTTTTGTTTTTTCATAAGTATTGAAAGAGTATTTCCTTTGATGTCATCTGTTTCAATTGATATTTCATTTGAGCCTAGTTTTTTAATAAAAAATTCCTCACTAAGCCCATTGGGAATATACTCATCAATACTGGGAAATTTCTTCCCTGATATTTTCTCGACTAACTGAATACTTATCTCTTTATTATCATATTTAATATAAATTGGAAATGACCGCATATCTATAATAGTAGTTATGAAACTTTCATCTGTACTACTCCAAGTTCCGGTTGCATCAACATTATATGTCGTGTAGAAAGTCATGTTATCTACATCTGCATTAATACTTATTTCACCAACAAATGTAAAATTGTTATTTTTAAAATATTCAGTTGTTCCTTCAACAAAAAATTGCCCCTGAGATATTTCATAATTATATTTTGAGTACCAAATACCATATAAATCTTCATCAATATTGCTCTTTGTGTGTTCAGGATAAAAGTAAGTATATATAGCCCAAAAACCTCCAAAAACAAAGCCTATAATAGCTAATATCATTCCGATTCTATTTAACGCTTTATCTTTAATTTTTTTCATAATTTACCTCTATTATCAACCCATTTCTGAATATCGCTCAATTTCCAACCAATACTATTTTTACCAAGAGATACACGAGCAGGAAAGCTTTTGTATCTCTCCATTCTCCAAATTGTGGTTCGAGATAAACCCGTCATTTCAACCACTTCTTTAGCTCGCACTATTCTATCATTTGTTACTGATTGCTTATTTGTAGTTGTCGCTAAATTTACCGCACCAATCAAATATTCTAAAAGCTGATAACCGAAGTATTCAACTTTGTTAGGCAAAGCAATAAATGAAATCTTATTTTGTCCTCTTAGTAGTTTGAGTGATTGAACTGGAATATTGAGAAATTCCACCGCTTCATCTTCTGAAAATCGCTGATACAAAGCCACACCCATTGAATCGGCTATTGGTATCAGGTTTTGTATGTTTTCAGGTAATTCCACGCAGTTGGGCAATTGTTATTAATAAAAAGTGAGTATAGCATAAACCCTTAAAACTTCATTTGCGTTTTTGGCTATATCATTATAATTGATTTATAGTTATCTTAATTTTTTCAAATACAATTATGACAACAAAAGTTCTACTTCACAAAGACAAGCACATGCGAGTGGCTAAAGAAGATAAATCAAAGCAACCTGTTCAACTAGAACTATGGAAAATGATGGTATCTCAAAATTATTCAAATAGTGTTGAGTTATACCAAACCTTGCCTGATGTATTCAGTTGAAAACAAATCAAATTAAGAAACCCTGATGGGTCATTGCCAGTATTAACAAGACAGGGTAACTATAATTGAATTTCATACACCTTGGATATTTCACCTGCAAATATCAATGTAGAAGATACGGGGGAAAAGAAAAAGAAGAAAGCCTTTTATAAAACGGTCATTGCTGAATTTGTTGAATACGCATTACATAAACTATCAATTTCTGAAGGGTTCTTTTTAAATGATGAACAAGTCAAAACTGAAGAATTTGGTTTGATCACTACATTTTACCGTATCAGGGAAGAGTTAAAAAATATGGGTAAAAATTACAGCTACAACCAAATAAAAGATTGAATAACAATCTTGGCTTGATTGCGTTATCAATTGTCATGAGATATAAGCAAAAACTACGGCTTAGACAGTTTCTTTTCTCCAATAGACCTAACCATAAAGAATGACAGAAAAAACCCCTTACATTCAGAGTTATACATCACATTTAATAAACTGATCTCAAAGAAAATACTAGCTCTTGATTGGCGTGGATTTAATTATTCTGAATTCATGAAAGTTAAAACCAGTTTTGGGCGTAGTTTGTTTATGCGTTTGTCTTATCGTTTTAAGCAGGTAGATGTTATCAATGGTTATCATTTTTTACTATCAACCTTAATTGATGAATGAGTATTACAAGAGGATTTAATCACAACCAATATCAAAAAAATAAATGAGGGATTAAAGGATTGTGACTACATCATTGAAAAATACACAGCAGAGAAAAAGTATTCAATCAACCCAAAAACAAAACGCAGGGCATTAACAGATTATAAAGTCACAGTATTTCCCACAAGAGCCTTTCAAGATGAACAATACCGTTTCAATGTTCACAATAAAAACATTCAGGAACACAAAATTGATCCACAAGGAAAACCACTCATTAAACCAATGTGAGACCAATATAAAACTAAGCATGATTTTAAAAGGTATTTGAAAGACAAGGAAAATTTTGAAACCGCAAAATTACCAATTAATTAGTCAGTTCCTAGTGAGTTACAATTCAGAATTTAGTCAGCTTTGAGTGAGTTTCATTCAAAACACCCTGTAAATGGTCAGTTTTGAGTAAGCTTTAAAAAGGTTTTCAATTTTGCAGTAGTCAGTTCCTAGTGAGCCACACAGCCATTGTTTAAAACTTATTTAGCTTTGGGTGAATTTCGTGAAAAACTTCAACACAATTGTTAATAATTTAGTCAGCTTTAGGTTAGCTTTAAATAGCCAATAGATGAATTACTCAGCTTTAGGTGAGTATGAACAAATTAATTAGTTAGTTTTGAGTGAGCTTCATTTTTTAGCCGTGGCATTCCAATAGTAAGGAGCTGATACTAAAATACTGTTAACTATATCTTTAATTATATTAATATATTCTATTAACTAATGGTTTAAATGTGTGTGGAAATAATTTAAGGAAAAGGTAAAAGTTGGCGTTGATTTATAACCTTATAAAATTTCAGGTAACGGCGAAACAAATCAAGCATTACCAAATTTACAGTTGCGGGGCAAAAAGAAAAACTCTAAAGCAACTGTTAATCTTTCTTTTCTTTAGTTGAGTCTAAAAGTTTAAGAATTTGTTCTTGTTTAGCTATTCTTTTTTCTCCTTCAGCTATTCTTTTTTCTCCTTCAGCATTTTCTTTATCAAGTTCAGCTATTTCCAACTTTTTTATACAAATCACTTCACGTAAGCCTGAAACTTTCCCATCCCTTTTGTTTGGAATAACAATACCATTACTATCAACTCCATCGCACTGACTTATATAATATTGAGAAAATATTTTTTGTTTTGATGAATTATGGTTTTCTGAATTGTTTTGAGAAATCAATTTTCCAAATGGTGAAATTAATAGCAAAGAAAAGATTAAATATTTTATATCCATAAAAAATACTTTACTATATGTTATCTAATCACTCAATCAAAAAATCATTATAGTCATTAAACTTTTCATAGCTATTTGATTTATCCACAAAGTCACAATCTATATTTTGAGATAAATATTCAAAACATTGATTACCCATTTCATCATTATCAAGAAAGAAATAAGCCTTTTTAAATTGCTTAGAATTTAACGCTTTTAAACCCTCTTCTTTCATTGAAGTAGAATTGAGAATAATAGCTGAACTTTGAAAATCTGAAATTTTATGATGGGTCAAGTATGCCAAAAAATCCATCATCCCTTCAAAAATAGCCACATCTTTGCCATCTTCTAAATTAATACTGGTGATTGCCTTTGAACCAATACAACCTTTCATTAAACCATTTTTGAATTCATAACCACCGACATCATTTTTTAATGCTAGAGCATAATTGAGTTTTTCATTATTGTTGACTGAATAATAAATCTGCTGAAGATATTTTTTAGCAACATCCACATCGATACATCTATCACGTAAAAGACAATATAAAGCCTTTTCAGAAATTTTTCCTACTTCCTTTAACTCTAACTTACTTTTCTTGGGTGCTGACTTAACCCTGATTGATTGATATTGCTTTGTTGGTGAGTGAGATACATAATCTGAAGATAAACGCTTTAGAGCTTGTGAAACATTATCATTAAACATAGTACAAACCAAGTCTATAATTGAACCACCTTCACCAATCCCAAAATCATACCAAGAATTTAAGATTTTATTCACCTTAAAAGAGGGGGTATTATCCTCATGCAAAGGGCTTTTATACCACAAGTCATTGCCTGAAGACTTCACAGGTTTATGGTTGAGCTTATTCAAAAAATGCTCAATTGGGATTTGTTTGGCTTGTTTTGAGTTCATGGGTTTAACAAGTTAGTGGTTGTTTCTATTCTAAATAATAATGGATTAATTACAATTTTTTCTATTTTAACTAAATGGTATTCATAATTATGAATAACTTGTCTTATCTATCAAGTACGTTTGGCATTACGACTGAGTATATTAAACTTGATCCATATAAAGAATTAACCCTGTAAAGAAAAGAATCTGTACCAAAAAAACCAGGCCCATCTGTCACCTCATATTTCACATCATTTAATCCACACGTATCATTTAATAACATGACCACTCTTGTATTAACAGCAGAGTAGCAATAAACATCACCTTCTTCCGTATATCCCATTAACTCAAACTCATCAGCATTTTCAACATGAGGCAACAATATTATTGGTGTCAGCTCTCGACCAAGAGCATCTTCAATGAAATTTTCAGCTGTAGGTAACAGTTCAAAACTATTTTTAAAAATCAATTCAGAGTTACCATTTACCAATTTGATAATTTCATTATCTGACAAACCACTTAAAATGCCATTATCAATTTGATTTGAAGGGTCTTTCGCAAAGGCGACTGAGCTGAAAAGAGTAGCCAAAATAAAGCTAATAATATAACACTTTGAATTTTTTGCAAACATACTAAATACTGATTCTAATTGAATTCATGATATATACAAAATGCCTTAAAATCAATTGATTAAAACAACCTTTGAGCAAAACTCAAAGGTTATCAAATAATTCTAATTGCACAATCTCATCAACTTCGACAATTTCAGTCTTAGGTTGAGAGGGCAGATTAGATTTTTCAGGTTCTGTTTTTGTATTTATATTTGTTGCTTTAGGTGTGGTTATTTCTTTTTCCTCAGCAAGCTTTTTTCTTTGTCTTCGGAGTTTTGAAGCCCAACGAAAACTATAATGAACAGGTGTAAAAAACTGTTCTCTGTATTCTAAAGTTAAAGTGTTACCTACAATAATTTGAGCAGGAACAGCCCAAAGACTTAATTGAATATAGCACATTAATGCCACCATTCGGTCAATATCGACACATTGAACCCACAAGTGATGAACAGGATTAAGTTTTTGATTTCGCATTTCTTTAACAAAAGCCAAGACCATGCCACCAGCACCACACGCAGGTTCACTCATGGTAATAAAACCACAAGGCGGTAATTCAATTTTACCACCATATACAATTGAACCCATCAATTGGGAAATTGGATCAGGCGTAAAAAATTGACCGTTGCCTTTACTGCTTATTTCTAATTCCATATACAATTGACCTAGAATGTCAATTGGTTCAGGATTTAATAAATCCACCAACATGGCAAATAATTCAGCAATGGCAAAGCGTTCTTTTTTAGAATACCCATTGATAATAGTTAAATATTCTTGCTCTAAAGAATCAAGCATATTGACACTATTATGCAAAGTTATAGCCGAAACCGTCACAAAATCCGAAAACACCTTATAGCGGTGTTTATGTTTAGCAATGCTATTAAAAGCACTGATAAACGCATTTTTATCATGGGTCATATCATCTCC
>JAMONB010000384.1 GCA_027066745.1 Flavobacteriaceae bacterium | reverse complement strand
CCTCTTTTTAAACATAAGCCTCCTTTTTGCTCAAGATATAATAACAAGCGGAAGAATACGAATAAGTATTGCTAAGAATGCTAACGGAATAAGTATCTCAAGTATAAAAGATAATGGTATAGAACTATTAAATACAACACAAGACCCAGCTCTCTTTACATTGTTTATTCATAATTCAAACACAAATTCTGATGAAACAATTTCAGCATTGTCTAATTGGGGTGCTGTTGCTATTTCTACGAATGGAGGTAATGCCACAATTACCTTAAGCAATCCTACCAATGTAAACCTAGCTCCTACCTTGACTTCAATAATTACTATTTCTACTGATAACGAAAAATCTTCATGGGATTTGGCAGTTACGGGCTTAGGGAATACTTGTTCTTTAATGGATGTTGTTTTTCCTCAACTTAATATTAGAGCCAATGGGAATGACACCTTTTTATATCCTTTATATTCTGGTCAGTTAACCAAAAACCCAGGAGCAGGAATTGATTATTCTAATGGTATTTACCCTAGAGGGTGGACTACTACCATGCAGTTCTTATCATATTATAATGCAAATTATGGTATGTATTTTGGGTTTCATGATCCAAATGCTTCAATTAAAGATTTTAACATTAAAAATGAAAATGGTGGCGTTAGAATTAAATGTACTATCCCTGCTACAGATAAAACTGAAAAAGGAAATGATTGGGAAATGCCTGGTCATTTTGAATTAGATTTATACAATGGCGATTGGTATGATGCTGCATTAATCTATAAAGAATGGGCTTCTACTTCAGCTGAATATTGGCCTACTGAAAGTGCAGCTAGAACAGAGCGTCAACATAGTATAGGTGATATTGGTATTTGGCTTACGAACTATATCGCTATTGATGGAACACCTGCACAAAATCAAGGCTATATGCAAACTGCTGTTAATTTTTATGACTTTCCTGTTGGATGGCATATTTATGAATGGAATGCTTATAAATTTGATCATTTTTATCCTAATTTTTTTCCAGAAATAGACGGTTTAGATAATATGGTTGCCAATATTCAAGATAATAATGAAGGTACAGTCGTTATGCCCTATATTAATGGAAGAATTTGGGATACAGGTATTGGAGGTAATGACCCTGGTGATGCAGAAGCTGCTGTGTATTTTAATAACGAAGGACTTGCAGCAGCAGTAAAAAATAGTGATGGTAGCTTTCGTAAAGATGGTAATTTCGCAAATAATGTATGGGCAACAATGTGTCCGACACAGACAAATTGGCAAAATATACTTATTGATGCTGCTGATAAAATAACGAATGATAACCGTATTGGTTCTAAAGCAGTATATCTTGATATGGTTGCTGCTGCGGGTGCTATACAATGTATGGATAAAACTCACGGACATACGTTGGGTGGAGGTTCTTATTGGCGTGATGGATATGTACAAATGCTAGAAAAGATACATACAACAGTACCAATAGATCGATTTATTACTGTAGAGGGAGGCTGTGATTATTTAGTAGATCAAGTTGATGGCTTTATGATTGGAGGTTGGCAGACAAGAGATCAAGTGCCTGCTTGGCAAGTTATTTATACAGGTAAAGTTCAATTAATTGCTACCAAAACAGGTACAAATTTATATGATAATCAAGCATTTTATGGAAGACTCTCACAAGGTTTTGCCTATGGTGTTCAGACAGGGAGACAATCTCTATTTTTACCTATCGGACCAAATGCAACTCCACAGAAACAAATGGCAGCTAATTATACGCGTTCTTTAGGTAGAATGCGGTACAAATTACGTAATTTCATGTCGTATGGTGAAATGAAAAGACCCCTAAAAATTAATGGTAATATCCCTAATATTACTTATGATGTTATAGACTGGGGAGGTAGTAGAGGAATAATAACGATAACAAATCCAGCCATTCGCAAAACAGTATGGCAAAATAAAAATGAAGTCATCGTACTTTTTGCAAATGGAAGAATTCAATCTCCAATAGGAGTTGAAGGCGGAAATATTGATTTTAGCTTTGATTTCAATAAAGAAGATTATGGGTTGGTAGGAAATTTAACCATTCAAGAGATCACTCCTACAGCTGAAGGTGCTATTGAAAATGCTTCTGGAAATACTTTTCCTAAAGATGTCTCTTTAGCAAATTTAGGCTTGGTTGCTTATAAAATAACTGGTGAAGGTGTTTTATCTGTAGCATCAGAAAACATGCCTTCTTTGACTATTTATCCCAATCCGTCATCAAACTCTTTTACTATTGATTATATCGATAAAATTGAAAATGTACAGATATTTAATACTTTAGGGCAAATCGTATTAGAAACTATTCCAGAGAATAAAAAAATAGATATCACTGCACTTTCAAAAGGTTTTTACTTGATTACTCTTTGGTCTAAAGGAAAAAAACATACTGTAAAATTTATAAAGAAATAAAACGACTCACTTAAAATTTAGTTCACTTAAAAAAACCTTGCTTTTTGGGCAAGGTAATCTTCTAATCGCTTTGCCGTAGGTCTTGCTTTTATAGAATGCATTAGGTTTTCAACAGCAGAGGGAGGTTAGTCTCACTCCGTACACTAGCTACTATTTTATAACTAGGAATTTATAAACCTTATAAAATCGGTTTCGCTTCCCTCCTATCTTTCTACGCTTAAAGGCTTCGGTGGACTGGCTATAAAATTACAATTTTATCTAAACTTTTTTGTGAAATTTTTAGCCAGTGGCTGAAACAATGATCAAGAAAGCTGATGCGGCTGTGAGTAATTCGTGTATAGTCGTTTTTCAGGCTATTTATACATAATAATTGAATAGAGATAATGAGTTCAATAACGGTATCTGGACTTGTATTTTCTTTTTTTTTAAGATAGTTTTTTATCTTTCTAATATATTTTAGCCAAAAAAAATTTAAACTATAATCATTTATGAAAACAATTAAAAAAATGACAATTTTACTACTATCATTATTAGTTAGTCATAGTCTCTTTGCCCAAGATAATATTAAAACACATACCTTTAATAAGGGAGAAATATTAGATATTCTATTGATTGGTAGAAAACCTAATAAAGAAGGAGAATATAAAAGGTATAGAGAAACCGCAGTTAAGGTTGCGATGCAAAAAAGTTTTAAAATAGTTCAGGCACTTGGAATTGCAGAAAACGTACAAGGTAACCTTGAGCCCAATGTGTTTATTATTGGAAAATGGGATAACCTTATAACACGTGAAGCCTTTTTAGAAGATATATACAAAGATGTACCCGATTTTGATGAGCAACGTAGAGATTTATTTTCAATTCTTAATTTAACCTATTTTGAAATGCAAAAAAATATTACCTTTAGCATTAATAAAGAAAAGTATAATGTGGTAACTGCCTATTGGAAAAAAGATAAAACATTGTTTGAAAAATTCATTAAACAATTAAAAAAAGAATCTAATAAAAATGGAGGGAAAACAATAATTGAGCTTACAAATGGTAAATCCCCTTTTAAGTATTATTACTTGCCAGACTATCTTGTAATTACCGAATGGAGTAGCAAAGTTGATTTTGAAAAATTCTATAAAAAGAATATCAAAATGGATACAAAAGGGCTATTAAATGTAAATCAATTTATTCTTAGGTAATTTTTATACGATGATATAAAATATATAAATCAATGCAATCAATCTATAACCAACTGGTGTATTTTGCTTTTTTACAAAGCATATTATTACTTATGATTTATCTGTTTTCTGCAAAAAAAAGAAAACAGGTTAATGGTTATTTGATTTTTCTTGTAATTGCTATTCTTTTAGGTTTAGCTGGTAAAATGCTACATCTTAACGGTTTTTTGGAAAAAAATTTTAGATTAATTCTTATTTCTGAGCTTGCAGGCCTTTTGTTTGGTACAACCCTTTATTTATTTACTCAAACTTCACTTATAGGTAAAAAGCCACGCACTTTAGATGTAGTGCACTATATACCTGCATTTTTCTATACGTTACTCATACTGTTCTATTTTATACTACCTTCAGATGAAATACTGCGGCAAAGAGTGAATAGCGGAGAAAGTAATCGGGTTATTTATTTGTTTCACGCTATTGGTTTGTTAGTAAATACAGCATATTGGGGAATTAGCTTTCGTGAGCTTTTTAGGTTTCGAAATGAGTTAAAAAAGGAACTCTCATTTTCTGTAAAAGACAATTTTTTCTTCAACTTTCATCTAGTTATTGGTTTTTGTTTGTTAGTATGGATAACTGTTTACATCATAAGTCTTTTTGGTCCAGTTTTGATTGAGAGAGAATTTAGAATTTTTATCTGGTTAATACTATCTCTCGTTATTTTATTTATAGCCAGTTATAGTATGGTTTCCACAGAAATATATTTGCAAAAGCCTTTAGAAATTGTAAAAAAATACAATAAATCAAAATTCACCAATCTAGATTTAGACAATTTAAAAGAGCAGCTAAATAATTTAATGCAAGACAAAAAACCATATTTAAACAATAAACTCTTAAAAGCAGAATTAGCAGAAATGCTTGGAATATCCAATCCAGAACTGGCAAGATTACTAAACGAACGCATAAGGATGAATTTTTTTGAATACGTAAATTATTTTCGCATTAAAGAATTTATTGAAGTAGCCAAAATTAAGAAGTCTGAACTAACCTTGTTTGGAATAGCCCAAGAAGTAGGGTTTAATTCTAAAACCACTTTTATTAAATCTTTCAAAAATTTAAAAGGAACTACACCTTCTGAGTATTTTAATAACCAATAGGAAAAGTATATCTACCTTTTTCAATTTGAATAAAGTTATTCAAGCACCAAACATTCAAAAATATTTGTTAATTCAAGTGCATTTACTGTATTTGAACTTTTATGACTAGATAATTTTATTGTTCTCTGATACTAACATTTAATATTGCTAAAAAATAATAAACATAATGAATAGCAATTTTAAGAATACATTAGTTAGGGTAATTTTAATATGTATTTTATTTCAGTACAACTTTAACTATGCTCAAAACACAAGTGAATTAGATGGAAGTATTAAAGGGTCAGTAATAGATGCTCACACTCAAGAACCAATACCTTATGTAACTATAGCAATAAAAGAAAAAATTAAAGTAGTTACAGGAGGAATTACAAATGATAACGGGCTATTTTTAATCGATAAAATCCCTATAGGTACATATATTTTAGAAGTCCAATTTATAGGTTACAAAACTGTTTTAAAGCAGATCACCATCTCGAAAGGGAAGGGAATTGTGAATCTAGGAGAGGTTTTAATAGAAGAAGATGCAATAGCTTTAGAGAGTGTTGAAATCACAGCAGAACGTTCAACTATTGAGCAAAGAATTGATAGGAAAGTTATTAATATAGGTAAAGATTTAACTACTTTAGGGGCTTCTGCCAGTGATATAATGGGAAACATCCCATCCGTTAGCATAAATCAAGATGGAGAAATTTCTCTTAGAGGAAATGAAAATGTTAAAATATTAATAGATGGAAAACCGACAAATATAAGTTCGGCAGATTTACTACAACAAATACCATCAAATTCAATTAAGAAGATAGAATTAATTACAAACCCTTCAGCAAAATACAACCCGGAAGGTATGAGCGGTATCATTAACATTATTTTAAAAAAGAACACTAATTTGGGTTTTAATAGCAATATAAGTAGTGGTGTTACTTTTGGAAAAAAAACACGTTTTAATAATGCGGTAAGCTTAAATTAT
Organism: Flavobacteriaceae bacterium; assembly: GCA_027066745.1. GTDB lineage: Bacteria > Bacteroidota > Bacteroidia > Flavobacteriales > Flavobacteriaceae > Aureibaculum. The sequence goes on along the minus strand of JAMONB010000384.1, from coordinate 15,482 downwards.
AGAACAGGAAAATTTAATATTTATGGCAGTTACGGAAATCGTTTTGGCAAGCAAATAATTGATGGTACAGTTACACGATTAGAAGAAAATACAAATCAACTAACTAAAATTACGAACGAAAGAACCTCACATTTATTTAAAACAGGAATTGATTATTTTATAAATGAAAAAAATACGCTTTCTGCTTATACCAACCAAAATTTGTTTAAAACTAATGCTGACGGAAGTAAAGCTGTTACTTTTTTTGACAACTTACCTTCAAATTTTGCTCAATTAGATAATGCTACTAGAAACAATAATAGTGGTACATATAATATTGATTTTAAGCACAATTTTGCAAAAGAAGGACATAATATTGAATTGGAGTTTGATTACAATGAATTAGATAGTAATAATGATAATGATTTCACCTTTACAGGAAATAGCCCTTTAAACAATTACATAGAAGCTGTTGATGATGTGCGTACCAACACTACTATAAATTTAGATTATGTAAACACAATAAACGAAAACTCTAATATAGAAATTGGCATCGAAACACGTTTAAGGCGAACTGATAATAGTTATGAAACATCAAACATTGATTTAAATAATTCTACCTTTTCTTATAACAGAGATATCTATTCTTTTTATGTCACTTGGAGTCAGAATTTTGAGAAATTGTCATACAATGTAGGTGTTCGATTAGAAGACTATAATGTGAATGCACTTTTTTCTGAAGTAGGAAATGCTCCAGAAATTTTTAAAAGTAATTTGTTCAATATTTATCCATCTGGATTTCTAAAATATACTCCAGATGAAGGTCATAAAAAATCATATCAACTAAGTTTTAGTAGACGTATTGACAGACCTTCTTTAAATCAAATAAATCCAATTAGGCAAATTAGTACACCCCAAATCATTGTTGTTGGTAATCCTAGTTTAAATCCGCAATTTACGAATTCAATAGAGTTAAATTATAATCGAAAATTAAACAAAGGAAATTTTTCAATAGGTGTTTTTTACAGAAAAATTAAAGATGAAATTAATAGGATCGGATACTTTGACACTAATAACCCAACATTGTTGGTTATTGATTATGCCAATTTTGATAGTAACGATGCTTATGGATTTGAATTTTCTGCAAACTACAAACCTTTAAAATGGTGGAATTTTAACAGTAGCTTTGATGTGTATTCTAGAACGCAGAAAGGCGTTATTGAAGATGAGAATGTGAAAGTAAATAATACTTTATTAAATTTAAAAGTAAATAATAGTTTTAAAGTTACTAAAGCGTTAACATTTCAGGTGCTTACAGTATATAAGGGGGCACAAAAAATATTACAATATGAACTTAAAGAAAACATATTTGTTAATACTGGTGCACGCTATAATTTTGCAAAAGGTAAAGGCACGTTTAGTATTAATTTTAATGATATATTTAAAACGCAACGTTTTGCTTTTGAAGCCTTCAGAACAATAAAGCAAGTAGGTGAATTTAAACGTGATGCACAAAATATATATGTAGGGTTTTCGTATAGATTTGGGGGTAGTAAAGGGAGTAGTCTAAAGCGAAAAAAACGTGATAAAAACCAAAAATCAGATAAATTTTTATAAAATATATGTCTTTATTTTTGAAGCTGTCTAGTTGCCTAATCCTAAAATATGGCTACAAGTTAATTAATAAATTAAGTCACCATTTTGTACACTGAATTTAGAATTTTAACCCAAAAGATAAGTGTAACCGTTCATTATTAGGTTTAGAGAATGTTATACTTTGTCTAGTCATAATTTCACACTTAAACGGTGTAAATACACAGCATTAACGCACCATAAACGAATAATTAAAGATGTTTTTATTAACCTGTTAATCTTTTGTATTGTTTACACTCCACACACACATTTATTCAGTAGCTACTCTTTTATAAATAGGAATTGGCTCCGCCGAATCTTAATTTGCTTGCAAATTTTCGATTTCATGAACCTCATAAAATCGGTTTCGCTTCTCTCCTATCTACCTACGCTAAAAGCTTTGGGAAGCAGGCTAGTTGCATATCATCGGTAAAAGAATCATTAAAAAAAATTTATATCATTAAATTCGCTTTCTCAGCGGCAATACTAATTTCTACAATACTACCAGAATTAAAATTTAAAAAATCAGATTCGATACCATCACTAAAAATAACGCCTTTAGTTGGCATATTAGATTCTATTTTTAAGGTATTGTTTTTGGTAATGATTCCGTAACCAATTTTGATTTGCGACATTTTACTTAAAAAAGGTTCTCTTACTACAAAAACGAGTTTGTTCGCATTCCAATCTAAAGTTAGACCACAATCCTCTGTATTGTTATTTTGATAGGTATTGATATTATTGGTCATATTAAAAATAGAACTTAGCCAACCTGTTGAACCCGCTCCTGTTGATACAATTATTCCGCTAGAAGATTGATGTTCTTTTTCACCATTAAACGCTATACTGTATCTTGAAGATACGTGAGAATCTGCTCCAATATAAAAATCATTAAATGCTAAAAGTTCTTGACCATCATTTAAAGTCGCTTTTGCCATTGTAACTTGTTTGGTATCAAAATCACCTTTAATTACATTTTTTAAGAGACGATTTAAATCACCTGGAGAATGCTTTAATAAAACACCATCATAACGTTCAATATCTGGGTTTATACCAATAATTGGCAATCCATTGACATATTTAGCCGTATTTGCAAGCAAGCCATCTTGCCCAATAACAACTACTAAATCTTTTGCAGTAAAAATATAAGTAGGCAAAAACGAACGATTTATAACTTTAAGCTTAAAATTTCTAGTAATAGCTTCTTTAATTTTTGAAAGTGATTCATAGAAAGTGCTATGCTCTAGTTCAAAAAAAGCAAAGTCTCCGCCAGAACTTTCAATATAAAACTTGGCTTGAGCCTTGGAATTAAATCTTTCAATCAATTGCTCAAGCCTAGTTTTATCTCTAATTATGATAACGCTTTCAAATTTCATTTTTGTTATGATTTATGTCTAACAATAGAATCTAATAACTCTGGAGAAATATTAAGATTTCCAATTTTATCAGCATTTTCAGCTAATTCTCTAAAAGCAAGAGCGATATTATTACCTGGATCATTACCATTATTACTAATAGCCATTAAGGTTTTCCAATCTAACTCTTTGTATGGTTTTAGATTTGCATTTAATACATACTCTTTTACATCAGCTTCTTTCTTCTCATTGGTAACTTGTATATCGATAAGATCTTTCTTCTGCTCTTCAAGAGAGATACTTGATGTCATTTCCATTTCATTAAGCTTTTGGTCATTTTCTTGTTTTACAACATCTGTTTCCATTTTCTTCTCTACAATTTGCTTTTGCTTTTCTTCAACGGCAATTTCAGTATTTAACTCACTTTCTTTTATGATTCGTTCTTGCTCTACAGCAAAATTACGTCGTTCATATACCGCTTGGTCAGCTTCTTTTTGTAAAGACTCTCTTGTTTGAGCTTCTAGAGCTCTTGCCATTTCTGGGTTTGGTGTTACTCCAAGTACATTTACACTTAAAATTTCTAAACCTAACATTTGTACCGTTTTAGACTTTTGTACATTCGTAAAAATTTCGCTTTCAATCTCTTCCAATTGCCGTAAAGCTTCTTTTAAACTTAAGCGTTGTAGAATTGAAGAACTTGCTGTTTGTGCTTCATTTATAATTCGTTGCTGAATTTTTTCATAATCACTCTTCAAATATTGCTTTTTACTGTTTACTGTAAAATCTAATGCTTCTGCTAATTGTTTTGGACTTTCAATTTTATACGTTATTTGACCTTGCAAAGTCACTTCTTGATAGTCCTTTGTGGTTTCATTAAATACAAATTGAAAATCGTTACTCTGAACAGGAATTGAAATAATTGATGAGTTTGGTGAAAAATAAAAGAATGATAATCCTCTTCCCTCTTTCTTAATTTTTCCATTTTTGTAATGAATCACATAATTCATTGAATCGAATTTGATATAATTTATTCCTAACATAATTTTTGAATTTAAATTATTAATTTGCGTAATTATGACACAAATGTAAAATGAAATAAAATACTTACCAAATATATTTTGCGTTATTTTTACGCAAATGTATTATCATGCTGATTTACAGTGTGTTAAATTTCAAAAATAATGCCCTCTTTTTTGAGTTGGAAGTATCGTTTTTTATTGAATTGGAATAAATTGGCTGGTCTCCCAGAGCCTTTTGACACCTTTTCATTAAGTTCATCAAGCACATTCAAGCCAATAATTTTCTTTCTAAAATTTCGTCTGTCTATGTCTCTTCCTAAAAGTGTAGTGTATAATTTTTCTAAATCTGAAAAAGGAAACTTCTTATCTAGCAATTCAAAACCTAAAGGTTCATAGGTGATTTTTCCTTGTAATCTTTCTATTGCAGTATTTAAAATTTCTTTATGGTCAAAAGATAATTTGGGTAATTCATTACTATTAAACCATTGAACTTGTTCTGCATCTGTAGCTGCAAAAATATCAAATGTATTTGGTCTTACTAATCCGAAATAAGCTACTGACACTACTCTACCTCTAGGATCTCTTTTGGGTTTTCCAAAAGTATAAAGTTGTTCAAGATAATTTATTTTAATTCCAGTTTCTTCTAATAGCTCTCTTTCTACTGCTGTTTCTAATGATTCATCATGTTCAACAAAACCTCCAGGAATTGCCCATTGACCTTTAAAAGGCTCAAATTTTCTTTTTATTAATAAAACAGAAATGTTTCCTTCTTCATATCCAAAAACAACGGCATCTACTGAAAGTTTAATTGCTTGTTTGCTCATTATGTGTAATTTATACACAAATATATAAAATTAAAACTACATCTCTATTTCACCATAATTCCTTTAAAAAAAATGAGATGAATAGAGCAAAATAACCCTTCGACTTCGCTCAGGGTAAACTCCACGCTGTACAACTTGTCCACCGAAGCATAGCGAAGGAGGATTAAAGGACAAAATATTCTATAATCCGACATTATGTAAAATTTATAAAATAAATTTGAATTAAATAATATTTATATATTTGTTTTATAGAGTAATTATCATGAATATAGAAGCTGCAAAATTAGAATTAATGCATCTCCTGTTGCAAACTCAAAGAGAAAGTTTATTAAATAAGCTTAAAAAAGTCTTTGAAGAAGAACAAACAGATTGGTATAATGACATGAATTCTGAAGAACAACAAGAGATAGAAATTGGGTTAAAACAAGCCGATAATCAAGATTTTGTTTCACATAATCAAGTAATGGATAATTTTAATAAATGGCACTAAAAGTTATTTGGACATCTCAAGCCAATAAGGGTTTAGTGAAAGTTATTAATTATTTAGAAATAAATTGGACTAAAAAAGAAATTTTAAATTTAGAGTATAATATTAATAAACTTATCGAAAGAATAAGTAAATATCCTGAAATTTGCCCAGCGACATTAAAGTATAAAAATGTACGAAAAGGTCATTTATAAATAGGAATTTATGAGCTCAGAAATAAAAAATGAAATGAAGAAATCGAAGATTTATGAATTCCACTAAAAACGAATAAGAATTAGGCCACGACTTCGGCTTTCTTTATTTTTCTATAAAGAAAAGAGTTGAAAATATTTCTTTTTCCAAAATTATTCAAGGACTTGCTATTTACAAACTTACTAAAAAGCTTATGGTTTACGCCAAAGTACTCGTAGGTATTGCCATTTGTAAAGGTAACTTCTAACAACATGCTTTTGTGATGAAAGTCTGCCACTTGAGATTGTGAAATAGTAATCGCATAATCGTCTAAATTCACTTCTTTTTTTTCTGGAGAAATACTCACTAGAAAATGATATCCATCAATAATTTCCAAACTTTTAAGACCTGCTTCTTCTTTCTTAGCTTCCTCTTGAAATTTATCAGGATGCCATTCTTTTACCAGCCCTCTGTAGGTTTTTTTGAGTTCTTTAAGGTTAATTGATCCTTCTACCTTAAAAAGTTTTTTGTATTGATTGATACGTTTCATAGAAATTATTTAATAATTGGACGCAAAAGTACTCTTATTATGTGATTATTAACCTGTAAAAAAAGTGTTTATTTTAGTGCGTTAATAATCATAAAAAAAGCCCATCAATATTGATGGGCTATATAAAACTTGAAGTTTATTTTTTTAGATAACTTTTACGTTAACTGCATTTAATCCTTTGTTACCTTCTTGTAGATCAAACTCAACTTGGTCGCCTTCACGAATTTCGTCTATTAATCCAGAGATGTGTACAAAGTGATCTTTGTCAACTCCTTCTTCAGTGATAAATCCAAATCCTTTAGATTCATTGAAAAATTTTACTGTTCCTTTACTCATTGTAATGTAATTTAATTTATAATAATAATTGAATTGCAAATATGATGCCATTTTTTTGACATACAATATAATAATTGACTTAATTTCTAGTTTATTACGAATTTCTAGGCTAATTACACCCATTTAGCCATAAAACTAGTCTAATCAACTGTTTCTTTTTCACTTTATTATATTAAAAAAGCAACCATAATTATAACTATTCTTTATTTTTTCGCCTTATTTAAGTAAAAATCAAACAATTTTAATGTGATATTATGATGTTAAATCGGTTTTAGTCTCCAAATACAACTGCTCTACTTTATCTCTTGCCCATTGAGTTTTACGTAAAAACTTTAAGCTAGATTTTATTGAAGGATTTGAATGAAAACAATTAATTCTAATACGTTCATCCAATTCTTTCCAGCCGTAAAAATCGACCAGCTCTTCTAAAATTTCAACTAATTTTACACCGTGTAACGGATTATTTGGTTGTTCTTTACTCATTATTGTAGAAGTATTTATGGTGTAAACTCACCTCTTTTTTGTTAAAAATTCATCAATATTTTGAATGTTACCTTCATTTTTTGTCTAAAATAGATAAATTTATTCGCGTTAGGTTTTCAAAGGCTTCTACCAATCAATAGGTTTATAGTCTTTTAGAAATTTACCACTCCAATGTTTTCCTGTATTTATACCTTCAAATAAAGGGTCTAAAACACGTGCAGCTCCATCAACAATATCTAACGGTGGTTGAAAATCATGAATTTCTTCTTTTTTCTTAGCCAATTCTATAGGGTCTTCATCCGTAACCCATCCTGTGTCAACAGCATTCATAAAAATACCATCCTTTGCTAATGCCCGTGCAGAAGTATGCGTTAACATATTTAAGGCAGCTTTTGCCATATTGGTATGTGGATGGCGGCTTTCTTTAAAAAATCGGTGGAACTTACCTTCCATGGCAGAGACATTAATGATATGTTTTTTACCCGTATTGCTTTTTTTCATAAGTTCTGAAAGACGATTGCATAGCACAAAGGGTGCAACGGCATTCACAAGTTGTACTTCTATCATTTCGGTTATTTCTATTTCACCCAATTTTAAACGCCAGCTATTGGTCTTTCTTAAATCTACTTGTTGTAAATCTGCATCCAACTCCCCTTCAGGAAAAACTTCTTTAGCAACTAGTGTATTGTCAAAACTATATGGAATTTGAGACAGCTTTGCAGAAGCTCTTAATCCAATACCCGGTTCTGGACCATGCCATGTTACAGGCATGTTTTTGTTGGAAGATGCTCCTGAAGTCAATACTTTTAGCTCATCCAAACAATTTGCATGGTCTTTCAATAAATCTTTAGCATATTGAGGTAAGGATGCTAGAGGTTTTTCTTCATTTTCCATTAAATGGGAATAAAAACCTGCGGGACGCCTCACTGTTTGAGCAGCATTGTTTATTAAAATGTCTAAATGCTCATACTTTTGCTCTATAAAATTGCAAAAAATCTCTACACTTGGGATATGACGTAAATCAAGTCCGTGAATTTTTAGGCGATGTCCCCACTCTGTAAAATCAGCTTCTTTTGAATAACGTAAGGCTGAATCTACAGGAAATCGCGTAGTTGCAATCACAGTTGCACCACCACGAAGCAGCATCAATGTAATATGATAGCCTATTTTCAATCGAGAGCCTGTTATAATAGCGACTTGACCTTTTACATCGGCATTCTGAAAACGCTTGGCATAGTTAAAATCACCACAGTCAGTACACATCGTGTCATAGAAATGATGCAGTTTTGTGAATTTTGTTTTACAGACATAGCAGTTTCTTGGCGAAGCTAATTCTTGTTGTTCTTTATTGGACAATTCAGAAGTGCCTAATAACTTAGGTGCTACAAACACAACAGCTTCACGAGCACTTCTAATTCCTGTTTCTTTACGAGCTAACCTATTTCTTGCTGCAATTTTACGCTTTGCAGCTTTCTTTCCATCTTTTTTTCGCCGAGAAAACTCTTCTCTACTTGGTCTAGAAAGCATTCCTGAAGCTTTTAACAAAGCCGTTCTTTTCTCTTTTGGAATGTCAAATATTTGATCAGTATCTGTAACTAATAGTTCTAATATTGAAATGCATTTGTCTATTTCTTCTGATGAAATTTTGCGTGGTATGTTTGTTTCTTTGTCTTTTTTATGCATTTACTTTAATCATTATGAAATGTGTTTTCTCTTAGCTATTAATTGCGAAATGCAATTACGACCTCACCTAGGAAAGGTGAATTATTTAGAGTTGAGTAACTCTTACTTTTTTCTTTTTTAATCGTGTATTGTTTAGTTTTTCAATTAACATATCAGCAATACTCACAGGAACGGCTACAAAAGCACAGTCTTGTTTCAATTCAATAATTCCTAATTGGTCTTTATTAATTTTACCTTGTTTAAAAAACAGTCCGGCAATATCTCCTTTAGAAATTTTATCTTTACGACCGCCAGAAATAAATAAGGTTGTCCAAAAATTAGGTTTACGCTCTACTGTTGTTGAAAGGGTCTCTATTTTCGATTTTTCAATAAACTCAGGAAACTCCTCTGCATCTCCTTTTATCAAATACGCAGTTCCTTTTGCATTGACTCTCGCTGTTCTACCATTTCTATGTGTATAGGCTTTATAAGTATCTGGAATTTCATAATGAATAATATGTTTCATTTCGGGAATATCAATTCCTCTTGAAGCTAAGTCGCTTGCAACAAGTACAGAAACACTTCCATTTCTTAATTGTATCAAAGCTCGCTCACGATCTCTTTGCTCCATATCTGCATAAAAACAAGTATGTGCAATCTCCTTTTTATCTAAAAAGCGACTTAAATCTTCAATACGTTCTTTTTTATTACAAAAAACAATACTAGAATCACTTCCCAACTGATTTAATAAAGCAACCAGTGTGTTGTGTTTATTCTTAGAAGGAGAAAGAATTGTTTTTACGACCAATTTTGAACTCGATTTTTCATTGATAAAATTTAAAACGACTGCATTACCCATTTTAAGATAATTTGGTCTGGAAGTTCCTTGAGTTGCAGAAGTCAAAATACGTTTGGTAATATTTGGTAAATGATTGATGATATTTTTCATTTCTCCGCCTGCACCCACTTCAAACGTAACATCATACTCATCAATAACCAATATTTTAATTTCTTCTGTAGTAAAACGACCTTGCTCAAAATGATCAAACAACCTTCCTGGTGTTCCTATCAGGATAGATGGTGTATGTTTGAGTTCTATTTTATCTTTAGAAATAGCTCTACCACCATAAATGGCATTGGCTTTATAACCAGACCCCATATTTCTAATGACACGCTCTGTTTGAATAGCCAATTCTCTAGAAGGCACTATAATTAATGCTTGTACTTCTTTAGATTCAGGATCTAATTGTGCTATCAATGGCAATAAAAACGCTAAAGTCTTACCGGTTCCTGTAGGAGACAACAATATCGTATTTGCATTTGTTTTTATGACCTCTATGGCTTCTTCTTGCATTGGATTTAGCGTATAGATCTTTAATTTTTCAAGAATATCTTGTTGCTCTTTGATATTATTTGCCATATTTATTTTTTATTATCAAGTTTAAGGTTAAAACCTTGAAATTTTATGAGTTCCTTTTAGTTTCTATTAAAATTTTAGCCACATAAACTATTGATTATTGTATTATTCAGACGAACGAACTTCGTAACACAATAACCATTTCTAATTTCATCACTATAGATTTATCAATTCTTAGTGCTTTCGTTTGTTTGCTTTTTTAGAAGCTTCAGATGTTGGGATTCCAACTTTTTTTTGTGCGATATAATTTGCCAATACTTTTTCTATCAATTCTTCTTTTGTTAAATGATGAAATACTGTGCTTATTTGTTTTTTAAAATCTTCAGATATAGTACGATTGGGTTTGGTCTTAAATATTTTTTTAGCCCATAACAAACCTTTGTTTTCTTCAATACTTTGAGCGTCAGCTTTTTTGAATTGATTAAAAACAATTCCCAATGCAGCCTCAAAATCTGCAATATCTACAACTTCTTCCTGCTGAAGAACGGTTAAAGAAAGTCCCTTTGCTCCTGCCCTAGCCGTTCTACCGCTTCTGTGCACATAGGCATCATAGGTATCAGGCAAATGGTAATTGACAACATATTCAATTTCTTTGATGTCAATACCTCTAGCAGCCAAATCGGTTGCCACCAAAACATCAATATAACCTTCTCTAAATTGCCCCATAATCCGATCACGGATACCTTGTGTCAAACTACCATGAATTGCACCAGATGAAAATTTATTGATGGCTAAGTTTTTCGCTAATTTATTAACGGCAGCTTTTGTTTTACAAAAAATAATACCTCGTTTGCCTTCTTTAGAACTTAAAAAGTGCAGCAATACATCTAATTTTTCTATCGGCTTTACCACGACATATTGATGTTCTATGCCTTGATGTCCAATAGTAGACATATCTGTTTCTATATGTACGACATGCTTAGACATGTAATTTTGAACCAATTGTTTTATGGTGCCTGGCATGGTCGCTGTAAACAATAATGTTCTTCTAGATTTCGGAATTTCTTTGATAATACTATCCAGTCCTTCTTTTAAGGCACTCACCATTTCATCTGCTTCATCTAAAATAAAATAAGAGATATTTTTGATGTTAACAGCATTCCGTTTAACAAGATCTGCCAATCGCCCAGGTGTTGCTACCACAATATGAGTCGTATTTTTCAGACGTTCTATTTGAGGCTTGATAGGAATGCCACCACAAACAGAAGCTATTGAAACCAAAGGAAGATGTGTCGAAAAAGAAACTAAATTTGCATGAATTTGTTGCCCAAGTTCTCTTGTAGGGGCTAAGATTATGGCTTGTATTGTAGAATTTTCTACATCTATCAATTGTAACAAAGGCAGTCCGAATGCCGCTGTTTTTCCTGTTCCTGTCTTTGCTAAAGCAACGACATCTTCTTTTTGATGTAATACCACCGGAATGGTTTTTTCTTGAATATCTGTGGGAACAGAAATCTGTAAATCAGCCAAGCCTTTTTGGAGCTGATCATTAATTCCTAAATCGGAAAAATCTTTTGACATAAATAAAAATTTTGGCAAAGGTAAGGATACCGTTTTCGAGAATAGGATAAATAGTTGTAATAATATTTTATAGGCAAAGTGTTCGTAAAAATAATTAACAATTATTTCTGGCAGATTTAGAATATTTAGCTTGTAGTCCCAAATTAGAGATTCTTATTTTAGGGCTCTCTTATTTTACATATATTGAAAATATACTACTAATCACTAACTGGAGCTTTACATTTTTCAACTTTAGGGATTTCACCATACTTCCCTTTTGTATTATACATAAAGCTATCTACAACATTATTAATTACAGCAACCAATTGGTCTGAGTTTTGCGAACCAGATTCACATTCACATACATATGAATAATATAAGGCCAACCAGCTATATGCTTTTTGTTCTTCTTTTTCTGATGAAGCATTAGATTTCTCTCTAAATTCAAGTGATTTTTCTCCTGGGCAATTAGCAACTACTTTAATATGCTCATCTGTAGTTGTCGTTTTTAATACGGGTTCTTTAGTTTCAATTGAAGCTGTTTTTGGTTCGCTTTCTTGACGAATAATTTCTATTGGCTTACGATCTCTATCAATTGATATTTCGCTAGTAGCCAATGAATTTACATCTATTTTATCAATTGAAATATTTTTAATCGAATCTAAATCTTTTGGAACTACTACAATAGCTTCTTTCTCTTTCAATTTATCATCTCTAATAACAGTAACTTTAGGAGCAAAAGTAGTACTCACTGCTTTCACATCACTTAATATTGGATCATTAACTTTAAAATCATCTTTTAATCGATATCCTAAAAACTCCCAATTGGTTAATTTGGGTTGTTGCCCTTCATATAAATAAAGATAAGTTGTATTAATTATAGATTCTCCAGATTTAATCTCCTTAATCTTATAGTTTAAAATTGGCCAAACATACAAGGATTGATCTAAATGACGTTGTGTAGAGTTCGGCTCAAAACCTTTGACATATTTATAATTGCAATACTCATGTGAATAAGGTTTAATGGGGTTTGGATATACACTTATATCTGCAATACCTACACCTCTAGGTACAATAGACTCAGAATATCCATTTTCAATACCTAAGGTTACTTTCCAAATATTTATTTTTTTATTAAGATTACCTTTACAGAAGGTAGATTTACTGGTTTGCTGAATTTTATAAAAGACCACAACTCCCTTATCATCTGTATGTAGCGTTTGAGCATTTAAAAAAACACTTATAAAATAGATGAGAATTAACACTATCTTTTTCATAAAACAATTATTTTTTTGCCAAAATAAAACGATAATTCTATAGTAAATTTAAAGTTCTAGAATAAATATATTCAATCAATTTGGAAAGGCAAAGGTACGCTATATCGCCTAATTAACAGACAGGGTTTTTCCTGTTTTTTTTAAGGTGTTCGATCCTATTCTAGTATAGAGCTTTGTAGTCTATTTAAGGCTTTTTTATTAAAATGCAGTGTCAGTTCGAATGATATTTTTAACTTTATGAGAAAATTTAGTATAGAGAACTTCTCTGCTGATTAAAAAAGATTTTCTATATTGACTCCCAAAATTAAAAGCATGCTACCAATCCAATAATTCATGGCAGGAAAAAACAAATTCGGAGCATTTGCAGGTGTTTTTACACCTTCTATTCTAACCATTTTAGGTGTAATTATGTACATGCGTTTAGGTTGGGTGGTCGGTAATGCTGGTTTGATAGGTGCTATTGGCATCATATTAATAGCTCATATTATTGCGATTACGACAGGTTTAAGTGTTTCTTCTGTAGCTACAGATAAAAAAATTGGTGCTGGTGGTATTTACTATGTACTTTCAAGAAGTATGGGTATTCCTATTGGAGGCTCTATTGGTATTGCTTTATATGTAGGTACTGCTTTTTCTATTGCCTTATACTTGATCGGATTTGCTGAAAGTTTTAATGGTTATTTTGGCTTTGGGATGTCAATAAACGATTTTAGAACCACAGGATCAATAGCATTAATTTTACTAACAGGCTTGGCACTAATAAGTACTTCTGTTGCTATGAAAGCTCAGTTCTTTATTCTTGCAGCGATTATTATATCTTTAGCTTCTATATTTTTAGGAACTAGTGAATTTGCTCCAGAAACAGTGCCTTTATTTTCTACCAAAGGTTCAGTATCATTAGAAGTTGTCTTTGCTATATTTTTCCCTGCGGTTACTGGGTTTACTGCGGGTATTGCAATGAGTGGCGATTTAGAAGATCCTAAAAAATCAATTCCTATAGGAACATTGACAGCTATCGGAGTCGGATTGATTGTCTATTTAGGACTTGCCGTTTTTATGGCTTATACAATCAATACTGACTTATTAAAGACAGATACTAATATTTTAATGAAAATAGCAATATTTGCTCCTGCTGTGGTTGCTGGTATTTGGGGTGCTACCCTTTCTTCTGCTTTAGGAGGAATTCTAGGTGGCCCAAGAATATTACAGGCCATGTCAATAGACAAAGTAACGCCTAAAATATTTGGTATAGGTAAAGGAGACAATAATGAACCTGTCAATGCCTTATTTCTTGTTTTTATTATTGCTGAAGCTGGTATTTTAATCGGGGAATTAGATGTGATTGCTCGTGTAGTTTCAATGTTTTACCTGACAGCCTATGGCTTTATTAATATTTCTTATTTCTTAGAAAGTTGGGCTAATCCTGATTTTCAACCTACTTTTAAAATTAAACGGTGGATTGGCTTATTGGGTTTTGTAGCTTGTTTTGGAGTGATGTTTAAACTAGATATGATTGCCATGTTTGGAGCATTGGCACTTGTTGGAAGTTTGTACTTTTGGTTACAACGTAAAGAAGTGCATTTGCAATCTAATGATGTTTGGCATAGCGTTTGGGAAAACGTTGTCAATAAAGGCCTAAAAAGAATAGACAATGAATTTGATGAGCAAGCAAATTGGAACCCGAATATTATTCTTTTTAGTGGTAAAAGTGAGCATCAGTCGTATTTATTAGAACTTGGTAAAACGGTATCTGGACGTACGGGAATTGTAACCAATTTTAAATTGATTTTAGATAAGGATAATAGTAAACCACCATTACGAAAAACAGAACAAATTGTTAGAGATGATAGTTTTAGAGAACTCGGTATTTTTGCAAGACAGTTAAAAGTTGACAATATTTATACTGGTATCACCAATATAGCCTCTACATTTGGGTTTTCTGGTGTTGAACCCAATACCGTAATGATGGGATGGCCAAAAGGATTAGAAAGCTCTGTTGAATATGCTAAAATGACAGAAACCTTATTGTATTTAGATTATAATTTACTATATCTTGATTTTGATAGAGAGACAAAATTTGGTAATTATGAAACTGTAGACTTATGGTGGCGAGAAACAGACAGTAAAAATGCTGAAATGATGTTGAATATAGCTCGATTTATCATTGCTTCACCAAAATGGAACAATACAAATATTAGAGTGCTATATGTAAATAATAACAATATTGACACCAAATTGATACGCTCAAAAATCACTAAATTGGTCGAAGATTTACGCGTAATTGTTGAAATAAAAATCATCAACAATGCCGTTGAGCAAAAGCCTTTTTATGATATTATTAAGCAACAATCTAAAACTACCAATTTGACATTATTGGGTATACCAAATTATCAAATTGAAAAACAGGCTGAATTTATATTAAAAACAAACCATCTTTTTGAAGCCATAGGCTCTACGCTTCTCGTAAAAGCTGCTAATAATTTTAATGTACTGGATTTGAATTTTACAGAAAATAAAACTACTTAACGTGAGTTCTATATAGCCAAAAATCTATATGAATTGATAGGCACTTTCAGAAGTAGACTACTTTCTTAAAAATTCATAAAAAAAGCCTGATAATTTTTTTGATTATTAGGTTTTTTTTGTTTTTACCTTGTATTTGAAGTGTAATCATCAATTTAAGTGAAAACAAGAGGTAATTATCCTATTATAGAAGTTGTATAAAACTACCTTTTTAAGCTACTTTTTCTAAAGTTTGTTGTTGCATGCGTCTACCAATTTCAAGACAAT
>JAMONB010000383.1 GCA_027066745.1 Flavobacteriaceae bacterium | reverse complement strand
CGCCAAATTTCCTCAAACTAACCCGTTAGTCTTTCTAAAATTCGTCTTCAAATTGAATGAAAATTCATCTAAACTGCAAACAAATCTTGAGTCGAACTCAGGTTCATAGAAAGCTATGAGGTGTTTTTATGATCTTCTTGTTTATTGATAATTAAAATTTACCCGTTATCCATTTATAGACATCGTTTCCGTTAGCATAAAGTAATAGTGTAATTAAGAATATAAAGCCTACAATTTGAGCTTTTTCTAAAAATTTATCACTTGGTTTACGTCCAGAAATCATTTCATAGAGTGTAAAAACGACATGACCTCCATCTAATGCGGGTATTGGTAGTAGGTTCATAAAGGCTAACATAATAGACAAGAAGGCTGTTAAACCCCAAAAACGATGCCAATCCCATTTATTTGGAAAGATGCTTAATATGGTACCAAAACCTCCAAGAGCTGTTGCTCCTTTTTTAGTAAATACATATTTAAACTGAGCTATATAATCACGTAAAGTCCAATAGGCTTTTAAAGTGCCTTTAGGGACACTCTCAGAAAAAGAATAGTTTTTATGGTTGTATTTAACAACGTCATTAATGAAAGGAGAAACGCCAATTTTGCCATCTTCAGCAGGGGTAACATTGATAGAAATATTATTGCCATTTCTAAGAACAGTCAGCGTCATTTGTTTATGGTCTATATTGTTTTGTATTGCAGTTGTAAATTCATCCCAATATTGAATTGAATTACCATTTATTGCTATAATTTTGTCGCTATTTTTCAATCCAGATTTTGCGGCAGGAGTGTCAGGTATTATACTATCAAGAACTGCATTAAACCTTGGTACAAAGGGCTCCATAATACCATTTGTCCACATGGTTAAGCCTATATCTTCAGGTAAATTTATTTTTTCTGTTATTCCTCCAGAATGTTTTACTTCAATGTTCTGAACATCTCTTAAAAACAATTCTTTGTTGACAGACATTACATTAAATGGTTGTTGGTCATTTACTCTTAATATTTGATCTCCATTTTCAAATCCGTATTTTTCAAATATTTGAGGGACAGAAAAACCATTTTTTACATCAGTAGTCGCAACATAATCTTCTCCCCAAACATTTAAAATCATAATATAGATTAAAATACCCAGAATAAAATTGACAGTAACACCACCTAGCATGATAATTAGACGTTGCCAAGCTGGTTTTGAACGAAATTCCCATGGTTTTGGTTCTTCCTTTAGTTGTTCAGTATCCATACTTTCATCAATCATTCCTGATATTTTTACATAGCCACCAAGAGGAATCCACCCAATACCATAAGTGGTTTCTCCTATTTTTTTCTTAAAAAGAGAGAATTTATAATCAAAAAATAGATAAAATTTCTCAACTCTAGTTTTGAATAGTTTTGCAGGAATAAAATGGCCCAGCTCGTGTAACACTATCAAAAATGATAAGCTTAATATAAATTGTGATACTTTGATTAATGTTTCCATATAAATAGTGTTCTATAATTTAATTCAAAAACGTGCAAATGTAAGCTTTTATAGCTAATTATAGGTGTTCAACTTCGGTAAAATATTTGTTAATTTTGTGTAAAAAAGTAAAATACTATTGTTCTTTTAAGATGGTTTTATGTAGAGTACCTTGGTCAGTTTCAATTTTAACCAAGTGTATGCCAAACCCTAAAGGCTTTAAATTAATAGCTAGAAGAGGGTTGTTTTCTTCAAATACTAATTTACCTAACATGTCAAAAATAGATACTTTTTCAACAATAGCATCACTATTGTTTAGTATGTTAATATAAGTTTTTACTGGGTTTGGGTATAAAGAGATTGTATTATTTAATATTTCTTGGTCAACACCATTTTTGATGGTATTATTTTTACTAATCAATTGAAATTCTGGATCAACAACCATAGAATCAATTTCAAAAGACAACTTTCCTTTAAAACTCTGCTTATTTGCACTCAATTCTAATCGAATAATTTGTGAATCACCATTTTTATTACTTACCTCAATAGGTAATGGCATTTCAAAAAATGATACAGAAGTATTAGATTGTTTTTGTGTTGCTGTAATGCTAATTGCTTTTGTTTTTTTATTTTGAAACCAGCTAATTTCGTATGAAGGGAAACCTGAGCCAATAAACCAATCATTGAAAAAATCAGATAAATCTTCACTCAAACTAGCTTCAAGACTAGTTTGAAAACTCTTTAAAGATGCTGTTGTATTTTTTTCATTCAATTCTAATAAATAGGCGTCAATGCCATTGGTATAATTCTCATCGCCTAGCTTGTACTTTAGCATATGTAAAATCATTGCTGTTTTGTAAAAGCTAGTTTTTTTATGATGCTCAGAAGTGATTTTTTTAACCGTAGTTTTTCTCCAGTTTAAATCATCAGCATTTATATTTACAAAATTATTCACATCAGTAACTGTGATTAATTCTTGTAAATAGACGTCTTGGATGTTCATTTTTTCTTGACTATAAATTGTACAAGAAAAAATCAAGAGAATTAAGGGGAATATTCTTTTCATAAACAATAACTTTGTATTATATAAATAATACAACAATATTTTTCAAATATATAAAATAAAATGGATATATCCTTTTTTAACAAATCATTTTCTACCATAATTAAAGTAGCTATTTTATTTGTAATTATGGTTGTCATAGGTTATTTTTTATTGACTCCTAAGAGGCGATTACCAGTTTATAACCCCGCAGATGTTAATCCGAAATTAGTAGATAAAGATGTCAAACATATTCGTTCAAACCATAAGATTGCTAAATTTCAATTGATCAATCAAAATGCAGATACAATTACAGAGAAATATTATACAAATAAAATTTATGTTGCAGATTTCTTTTTTACAAGATGTGCAAGTATTTGTCCAGTAATGACAACAAATATGGTTGATTTACAAACGTATTATAAAAACGATACCACGGTGCTATTTTTATCTCATTCAGTTACACCTATTATTGATAGTGTTTCCGTCTTAAGAGCTTATGCGGATAAAAAAGGTGTAATAGATCAAAAATGGAATTTAGTTACAGGAGATAAGAAACATATTTATGAACTGGCACGTAAGTCTTATTTTGCAGTGTTAGATGAGGGTGATGGAGGAGATCAAGACTTTATTCATACGGAGCAGTTTATTTTGATTGATACTAAACGTCAAATAAGAGGTTTTTATGACGGAACAGATAAAAAGGAGATTGAACAGATTATTAAAGATATTCAAATCTTAAAAGAAGAATAGAGGGTTGGTTTTCTTATTATCTGACATTTATCATATTATTCTATTTTAATTTATGTATTTTCGCACAGTATTTATAATCAATCTAAATAAAAATTGAGCACTACAATTGCAGATCTTACTGTCGGTGAAAAAGGAATTATAGAAGAAATTCCTTATGATAGTGTGCCGTTAAAATTATTAGAAATGGGATGTCTTCCAGGCAAAGAAGTTGAGTTGATACAATTGGCACCATTAAATGATCCTTTATATATTAAGGTTAATGGAAGTCATTTGGCAATTCGAAGGGAAACAGCCAGACTTATTATAATGACTAAGAGTGAAAATTTATGCGAGACCATCAAGTCATAAAAGTAGCTTTAGTAGGTAACCCTAATACAGGAAAATCTTCATTATTCAACCAGCTTACGGGTTTAAATCAGAAAGTTAGTAATTATCCAGGGGTAACCGTTGAGAAAAAAACAGGGACAGCAAAACTTTCAAATTCTATATCAGCTAAAATAGTTGACTTACCAGGGACTTACAGTATTAATCCGTCAAGTGCAGATGAAAATATTGTTTTACAATCATTTTTAAATGCTGAAAGTGATTACCCAGATGTAGCTGTTGTTGTTGCTGATGTTGAAAATTTAAAACGAAACTTATATTTATTTTCTCAAATTAAAGATTTAGAAATTCCTACCATTTTAGTGATAAATATGTCTGATCAAATGGAAAGAAAAGGTATTTCAATTGATATTGATCTACTAAAAAAAGAATTGAATGCTGAAGTAGTATTGATAAGTGCAAGAAAGAATATTGGTATTGAAACACTAAAGAAGGCTATTGTTGCTTATAAAACAATAAGCACTTCTGTCATTGCTGATATTGCAGATAGAATTGATGCAGACTTTTTTAATAAAGTTAAATGTACCTTTAAAAATATATCACTATATAAAGCTTGGTTATTGATTACACAATACCAAAATTTTTCTACCCTTGATACTCAATTAAAAGAGCAAATAGAGTCATTTAGAGAGGATACTTCTAGATTAAAAAAAATGCAAAATAGAGAAACTATTTTGCGATATCAATATATCAATACCATCCTTAAAAAAACCTATAGAGTAAATACAAATGAAGCTACTGATTTACGTTTTAAATTAGATAGAATTTTAACCCATAAAATTTTTGGATATATAATTTTTGCTGGGATTCTAATGTTGATTTTTCAATCTATTTTTGATTGGACTAGCGTACCAATGGATTTTATAGATGTGAAATTTTCACAATTAAGTGAAGCTGTAAAACATCATTTTTCAGAAGGAGTTTTTACAGATTTATTAGCAGATGGAATCATTCCGGGTATAGGAGGAATTGTAATTTTTATACCTCAAATAGCAATCTTGTTTTTTTTAATTTCCATTTTAGAAGAGACAGGTTATATGAGCAGGGTTGTTTTTATAATGGATAAAGTTATGCGTCGCTTTGGGATGAGTGGCAAAAGTGTAATTCCTTTAATTTCAGGTACTGCCTGTGCAATTCCTGCAATTATGGCTGCTAGAAATATTAGTGGATGGAAAGAACGATTAATTACCATATTGGTAACACCATTTACCACCTGTTCAGCAAGATTGCCAGTTTATGCTATTATTATTGCATTGGTTATTCCTGATAAAAGAATCATAGGTATTTTTAGTTTACAGGGTTTGACCTTAATGGTGTTGTATCTTATAGGTTTTGTTGCTGCAATTGCTTCGGGTTATTTATTACATAAGGTGTTAAAAGTAAATGAGAAAAGTTTCTTCGTTATTGAAATGCCAAATTACAAATTGCCATCATTAAAAAATGTATTGTTTACAGTATTAGAAAAAACAAAAGCCTTTGTATTCGGAGCTGGAAAAATAATTTTAGCACTTTCTATAGTGTTGTGGTTTTTGGCATCAAACGGACCAGCTTCGTATAAAAATGCCACAAAAATTGTGACTAAAGAAAATACAAGCCAACAATTGTCTGAAGATGAATTACATCAAAAAATTGCTTCTTATAAATTAGAACACTCATATATTGGCATTGCAGGTAAAACAATTGAACCTGCTATAAAACCTTTAGGTTACGACTGGAAAATTGGCATTGCATTAATAACTTCATTTGCTGCAAGAGAGGTTTTTGTAAGTACTTTAGCAACAATTTATAGTGTAGAAGATGATAATACAGCAACAATTAAAGAAAGAATGGCTGCAGAAATAAACCATGAAACTGGTGAAAAAAGATTTAATTTTCCTGTGGGAATGTCCTTACTTATTTTTTATGCTTTTGCCATGCAATGTATGGGGACTTTGGCTATTGTAAAACGAGAAACCAATACTTGGAAATGGCCATTGTTACAGCTTTTCGGGATGACAGCTTTGGCTTATGTGTTAGCTTTACTTACCTTTACTGTATTAAGTTAATAGAATGATACAAACTATTTTAGTATATATAGCCCTTGCTTTTGCTCTTTTGTTTTTAATAAATAAGTTTTTTATCAAGAATAAAAAGAAATCAGGCTGTAAGTCAGATTGTGATTGTTAAAGAGGTTTTATTTTGGTATAGAATATCTGAAATAGTAAATCAAATTAATTTAGCAAGTGTGTAAATTACTAGTCAAAGTAATGACTTGACGTTTGACTTATAGTGTAAGGTTAAGGTCAAAACTTTGCTTTAGTTTTTTTGAAAGCTGTCTTTATCATCATGTAGGCACATTCAGAAGTAAACGACCATTTGTATATCAGCAGAATAAGTTGTAAATTAGATAAAACAAACCCCGAAAAGGAGCCTAATCCTTAAAAATCGGGGTTTTTAATTATCTATGTATGTCTAAAATACGAAGAATCTCCGATTTACAACACGAATTTTCATTTTTAAATACCTCAGAGAATTT
>JAMONB010000382.1 GCA_027066745.1 Flavobacteriaceae bacterium | reverse complement strand
CTCTCTAAAACGTCCTTTTTGCGGTCTATCTGCACGCCAAACGGGTTGTATTTGATACCGTTTAAACGGAAAGGTAATTTCGTTTTGATGTTGTACTACATATCGTGCAAAAGGTACGGTTAAGTCGTAACGGAGGGCTTTTTCGGAGATAAAATGAGTAAACATTTTTGAATTATCTCTAATCCATAAAGAAAATAATAGTGATGATAATTCAGAAGAGAAAAGTATTTCTTTTTCATTAAATTCATTAAATTCTTCTTTTTCATACTTTGAAAGAATTATAATTATTTCATCCAATTTATGAGTTAAAATTAATGAAAATAGTTTATAAAATGATTCGTTAAAAAGATTTCTTCCATCTAACTCAGATTCTAACTTATTCCTAATTATAAACGCCTTTGTTAATTCGAAAGAGATATTCTTATCTTGATCAAAAAAGTCATCAATAGTTGACTGTTTTGTCGAGATATTCTTAAAAAAATCTTCAAATAAAATTGTTGACCTAGCTTTAAAAAAATTAGAAATTTTTTCAAAATAATCTCCCGAATTCAATATTTTAAAAATCAAGCGATCACCTTCATCCCCATATTTTCCTAGCAAAGTACTTGACTTTTCAAAAGCTGGTGTTTCAATAGGTTGGAATCCGAAATTTTCAAAAGCAAGCTGTATCGTAGTAAAGATATAGTTACGTTTGGCTACTTCTGTAGGAGAAAAATCTCTTGTACCTTTAGGAATGCTTGGTTTTTGTGCCATTGAGGATTTCAGATTTATGATTCTGTATTTGCGATTGCAAATATCTGAAATTAAACGCTAAAAATATCATATGGAGTCGATTTGTTTGTCTATAGAATTGTTTCACAGAGATTCGCAGAGAAAACATGAAGATTCACATAGACTTATTCTGTGACCACTACTTACTGAGTACTGCCTACTGAATACTTTTTCTAAGTTTAAACCATTTAAATACTTTAAAAATCATCCAAAGTATTAAAATAACAAAAAGAATAGCAAATACAGGAGCTACAAAAGATAATATTGCCATGATGATAGATGTCCCTGACTCTACTGTGGAAATTATCGGATTTGCAATACCACCAGTTGTCGCTGTAGAAGTTAATCGTGCTGTACTTGTTGATGTTTTTATTGCCGTTGCTGTACCACCACCAGCAATAATGGCTAATGACCATGTAACCACTGGAGACAAATCTGCTGCGGTTGACAACATCACTGCCGTACCTGCAATTGCAGCCAAAGGTACTGCAATGGTATCTAGTAAATTATCAAACCACGGAATTAAATAAGCACCTATTTCAACAACAGTTGCTATTCCTAGGGTAATCATTGCAGTTACGCTTCCAATCCATTCCCAGCTTTCATTTAACGGAATAATACCATAATGAGAAACAATACTCAATGCAAATAAAGGTACAAAGACTCTAAATCCTACAGAGGCGGCTAAACCAATACCTAATAAGATACTAAAAATAGTTTCTGGCATAATTAATTCAAATTGACGCTACAAATATATTTAAAACTAAATACAAAATTAATATCAATATCACTTAGGGGATTTTTCCCTTTTTTAACTAGGATTTTCCTCCAAATTAAAAAATGTGCTTTTAATTTAAACTTCTTTAATTTAAATTTGACCATAAATATAGAAAAATGCTTGATTATCGTCATAATTCAAATAGTAAAAAAGATACTAAAAGGTTTAAAAGCAACCATTTTTGGGATATGTTAATCAGGACTTTATTCATTTCAGGTGTATTGATTATTGCAATTATGATTGCACTGAAATGGTTTGGATTAATAAAATAAACTACTTCAATTCAAAGAACAAAAACATCAAAAACAAGACCTTTTTATTGCAAAAACTTAGACCTAAATAGTCTGAACTATTGACTCTAAAAAGCTTGAATATTTATGCTCATTGATAAATTGTTCTAAATAAAAAATTTCTTAAAACCAATTACCCCCGAAGTAAGCCATAAGGGTATTTCGCTGGTTTCATACCCAGTCAAGCTGAGCACAAGCTTTAACCTTAGGGTCAAAAATCGAAATTTGGTATTTTACCTCACCCGAAAGTTTCGACCTCTCCCAAGGAGAGGTGAATCAGAAACCTAGAGGCCTTCTTCCGCCAAAATGGCTAAATCTAAACACAAATTATTAGGATAAAAAAAATATCTAAACTAAATTGCAGACTTAACTCAACCTCAAAACAATGAAAAAGTTTGCTGTTTTATTACTGTTTATTATCACTACACTTTCATCACCCAATCTTTTTGCACAGTGCCCCACTGGAAATGTCAGTTTAAGCAACCAACAAAGTGTTGATCAATTTGTAGCTGACTATCCAAATTGCACTAAAATTTCAGGGTACTTATATATTAATGGCAATACTATAAATGATTTATCTGGTTTGTCAAAAATTAAAGAAATTACTAGTTACCTATATATTGCAAATACCCAAACAACTAAAATAGATTTTAAAGAACTTCAATCTGTAGGTGGGCATTTAACTTTAAGCAAGAATTCAGAATTAGTAGAGGTAGACTTTACTCAGGTGACCACAGCAAATGGAAACCTTTATTTTCAGAGAAATCTAAAATTAGAAGTCGTTGATTTAACTAATTTAATTACTAATAAAGGTGATATTTATTTTCAACAAAACACAGCACTAAAAAATATAAACATCTGTCAGTTAGGCTCAATAAAAGGTTATTTTTACCTCTTTCAAAATACATCTTTAACTACTATTTGTTTTGATAATTTGAATAAAGTAAATGGTTATTTTCTTATTGAACAATCTAATCTAGAAAATTTAAATACATTTAAAAATTTGGTAACAGTAGGTAATTACCTAAGCATTTCTGATAACCCAAGCCTTACTAGCTGTAGTGGCTTATGTAACTTATTAAATGGAAATGGTGTTAATGGAAATATTACTTTTCAAAACAATCCTTCTGCATGTAGTACTGTTAATGAAGTTAAAAATAGTTGTAGTGCTTTAGCTGTAGAAAATGAATTAGCAACTAATTTTAATATCTATCCTAACCCGACAAATGGAGTACTAAACTTCAACTATGACTTGATAGGTGCAAACTATCAAATTTCTGATATGTCTGGTAGGGTCATAAAAAATAAAATTATAAAATCAAACACCATTGACATTTCAGAATTCAAAAGTGGCGTTTATTACTTGTCTATAATTAATGGTAGCACCACTTATACCCAAAAGATTATCAAAAAATAAATTCTTCAACTCAGAAATTAAGTAAGACTCTCTTTTATGTATAATGTTCCTAACAAACTGTTAAGCTTTTAGGTCTTTTGCTTTTTTTTCTTTGCTGCTGGAAACAATACATTATTTAATATGAGTCTGTAACCAGGAGAAGTTGGGTGTAAATCTAATTCTGTTTTAGGATCGCCTACTCTATGAGTATAATCTTCGGGGTCATGTCCGCCATAAAAAGTCCACATCCCTTTTCCTTTGACTCCATGAATATATCTCGCCTCACTATTCACTTTATTTTCACCCATCACCAAAACCGTAGATTTTACATGAGCTCTATCAAAACTTGTAGTTTGCCCCATAAAACCTTTAACTAACATGGTATGATTCTGGCACAACATGGTAGGTACAGGATCCCATTTTGCAGAATACTCTTGTAATGAAAAATAATCTTCAGTGCGTTGAATTTTACGTTTTTGCGTCATATCAATTGATGAAAATTCATATTCAAGTGGACTTCTAACCAATTTAAAATCTGTAAAGGCAAAAGTTTTAGAAAAATCAATTTTATTTTGGTAATTAGGTTCAGAAGCATCTCCATCAAACATCGCTTCACAAATATCAACACCTTCAGCAGCTAAAGCAATATCAAAACTATCTGTTGCAGAGCACATGGCAAACATAAAACCTCCACCAATTACATAATCTCTAATTTTTAATGATACCTGCAATTTTTCTTGAGATACTTTTGAATAACCTAATTTCTTTGCTAAATTTTCAGAACTTCGTTTCGTTTCAATATACCAAGGAGCCACTCTATATGCTCCATAAAATTTACCATATTGCCCTGTAAAATCTTCATGGTGTAAATGCAACCATTCGTATAACAGTAGTTTATCTTGTAATACATCTTCATCATAAATAACATCATAAGGTATTTCAGCATAATTCAGTACCATTGTAACAGCATCGTCCCAAGGCTTTTTACCTAAAGGAGAGTACACGGCAATTTTTGGTGCTTTTTCTAAGGTAACAGCTTCCATATTTTGAGAAGGACTCGCAATCATTTCCAAAATTTGCATCGCTTCTGTATCAGAAATAATTTCAAAAGACACGCCTCTAATCTTACATTCTTTTCTATAATCTTCAGTATCTTCTAATAAGAATGAACCGCCTTTATAATTGAGCAACCATTTTACATTGTTTCCTTTTTGTAAAGAATAGTAAGTAATTCCATACGCTTTTAAGTGATTTTTTTGACTCACATCATCCATAGGAATTAGTATAAATGAGGCAAAAGAAACCTGACCTATAAATAG
Source organism: Flavobacteriaceae bacterium (assembly GCA_027066745.1). Taxonomy (GTDB): domain Bacteria; phylum Bacteroidota; class Bacteroidia; order Flavobacteriales; family Flavobacteriaceae; genus Aureibaculum. Next base: position 1,655 of record JAMONB010000382.1, on the reverse strand, counting down.
AATAAAAAAGAATACACTTATTAATTTAAAATTCAAGATGTTTGATTTAAATGAATTCAAATTTACAAATCTTATGTTAATATAAAAAGTCTTTACACTTTCAATAACTATACCCGAAAGGGTATGATATATAGAATAAGTGTATATTTATACCCGAAAAGGTATAATTATGAATAAACAATCATTAAAATTAAACGAGTTCGTCAGAATAAAAAGAAAATCTCTGAAAATGACACAACTAGAGATGTCTGAAAAAGCAGGAGTAGGAATACGGTTTGTAAGAGAACTTGAAAAAGGAAAAAAAACACTTAAAATGGATAAAGTAAATCAAGTTTTAAGTCTATTTGGATATGAATTGGGACCAGTTCAAACTCTACCAAACGCACCAAGTATAGGAGCTATAACAGAACATACGTTTTAAAAATCATATTCCGTTTATTATCAAAATGAGTAATGAAAAAAGCAAAAATATACAGGTATAAAAAATGGGCTGGAACGCTTATTGAAAGCGAAAATGGTTATCACTTTACATACGAAGAAGCCTATTTAAACGATGAAAAAGCAGAACCAATTAGTCTAACACTACCCTTAACTGAAAAAGAATATTCAAGTAAAATTTTATTCCCGTTTTTCGATGGGTTAATCCCTGAAGGTTGGTTATTAGATATTGTAGAAAAAAACTGGAAACTTGATATAAGGGACAGAATGAGTATTTTACTATTAACTTGTACAGATTGTATTGGAGCCGTGTCCGTAGAACCAATTGAAACAAACGAAAATGAATAGATGCCTATATTGTTATCAAGAAATTCTAGATCAAGAATTTACTACATTTGAATTTCATAAGTCTTGCAGTTTAAAATTCTTTGGAAAGCCTACTCCACCGATTTTGAATTATACACAATCGGAAATGGTAGAACTAGCAAAAAAAGTAGTGAAAAGTCATAGAACTGTTACTGGTGTACAACCCAAACTTTCTTTATCAAGTGAAAAAATGACTGATGGTTCCTCAACTGAAAGACTTACTATTGTAGGGTTATGGGGAGAATACATTCTTAAACCTCAAACAGAACATTATAAACATCTACCTGAAATTGAAGACTTAACAATGCATCTTGCAGAAATTTCAAAAATAAAAACTGTTCAGCACTCATTAATTAGGTTAAAATCTGGCGAACTCGCATACATAACAAAAAGAATTGATAGATTTAAAAACAAGAAATTACACATGGAAGACATGTGTCAACTAACGGAAAGGCAAACAGAACATAAATATAAAGGATCTTATGAGCAAATAGCAAAAACTATAAAATCATTTTCTGCAAATCCTGGATTTGATATAGTTAATTTTTATGAACTCGTACTATTTAGTTTTTTAACTGGTAACAATGATATGCACCTTAAAAATTTTTCTCTCATAAAAAATCTAGAACAACAATACAACTTGTGTCCAGCATATGACCTTGTTGCTACTGAATTGGTAGTTGAAGATGACGATGAAGAATTGGCTTTAAATTTAAATAGGAAAAAGAAAAAAATAAAGAGAAAAGATTTTTCAAGTAGCATGAATACAAGTGGTATGAACGACAAGTCTATTGAGAATGTTTTTAATAAATTCAAAAAATTACCAGAGGCATGGTATAAATCAATCAATC
>JAMONB010000381.1 GCA_027066745.1 Flavobacteriaceae bacterium | reverse complement strand
ATTAACAAAACATTGGTTTGCTAATAACCCTTTATATTTATTAAAAGAATTAGATATTAAAAGGATAAAATCTGTTCGCTATTATTTTGATTGTGGTGATGATGATTTTCTCTATAGAGGAAATGCGGCTACACATGTGCTTTTAAAAGAACTTGATATTCCTCATGAATTTAGAATGCGAGACGGAGCACATAACTGGACTTACTGGCGAAGTGGTATTAGTGATGCACTTGCTTTTATTGGACAAAGCTTTCATTAACTTCATGTAAATAATAATCACCAATTAATTGAAAAGAATTCCTCTATGGCTTGTCTCTAGGATAGTTGGTTTCAAGAAATTTTTTATTAGTACTTTTGATTCGTAAAATAAACAAGTAACCTATGGAAATTCTATCGTCAAATGATTTTATAATTGGAGCTTCTGTTATCATCATTTTATCATTTTGGTTTAACGGAATTTCAAAAAAAACGAATATACCTTCAGTTTTAATGCTCATTGTGTTGGGAGTTGTTTTACAATATGCAGCTAGATTTTTTCTTAAAAAAGATATAGATTTTTCTAAAACACTGACCAATGCATTAGCTCTACTTGGTACCATTGGTCTAATAATGATTGTATTAGAAGCCGCTTTAGAATTAGAATTAAGACGTGATAAAATCATCCCTATTTTAAAATCTATGGCAATAGCCTTAATTGGTTTAGGGTTATCAGCATGGATAGCTGCACTTATTTTATATCAATTTATACCAGAAATGACTATGCAGTCTGCATGGCTGTACGCTACACCACTATCCATACTCTCTAGTGCTATTATTATACCAAGTGTAAGTGGTTTACCTGAAGAAAAGAAAGAATTTCACATTTATGAAAGTACATTTTCTGATATTATGGGCATTATGCTATTTTATTTTTTAGTAGGCGGTTTACACGCTGAAGAAGGTTCAGGAGTTGCTGGTTTTGCAACAAATTTATTGCTTACCATTGTGATTGCTTTAGTTGCTAGTTATGCAATTGTTCTTATTTTTCAAAAAATAAAGAGTCAGGCAAAATTATTTTTATTGATTGCTGTATTGTTACTTTTATATGCCATTGGTAAAACCATGCACTTATCATCATTAATTATTATTTTAATTTTCGGATTGGTAATTTCAAATACTAAAGTTTTTTTCCCTGGAAAGACAGCAATTTTTTTAGAAAGTGAAAGAATTAATCAAATTTATCATGAGTTACATATTATTACCTTAGAAACTGCCTTTGTAGTTCGTACTTTTTTCTTTGTAATTTTCGGATTGACCATTGTTATTTCTTCACTTTTTAGTTTGAGTGTGGCTTTAATAAGCTTGCTTATTATTGTATCTATTTACGCTATTCGTTTTGTGGTCTTACGTGTTTTTATCGGAAAAGATATTTTTCCTCAATTATTTATTGCACCTAGAGGATTAATTACGGTGTTGCTATTTTATGCAATACCAAAAGAAGCTGAAATTGCCAATTTTGAATCTGGGATATTGCTTTTTGTAATTATTGGTACTAGTCTTATTATGACATGGGCAATGATTAAAGATAAAAAGAAAATGAATACCATTTTAGACGAAATTGATGAAGAGGTACAAGAAAGAAATGAAGCTGAAGATGATCTGAATACTAAGCTAGAAGATGTTGCTAATACTGAATTAGATGGTGACTCTAACTAAAGGAAATAGTGCAATTGTCAATTCTGTAAAAAAAACCTATCTATATAAAGACCACTTAGGGAACATAAGACTATCCTACTCTGATAGCGATAATAACGGGGCAATCACCACTTCTGAAATTATTGAAGAAAATAACTACTATCCTTTTGGACTCAAACATAAAGGGTATAATAGTGTCGTTTCTGCCAGCACAAATGATGTCGCTAATAAGTTCAAATTTAATGGCAAAGAACAAGAAAAATCATTGGGTTATAATATGTATGAGATGGACGTTCGTAGTTTGGACCCAGCACTAGGGCGTTGGACTACTATAGACCCAGTTACCCACCATAGTATGAGTACTTATAATGCCTTTGATAATAACCCTGTACTCTTTGCAGACCCTAGCGGAGCAGATGGTATGATAGGGTCTAATGGGGGGGCTGGATGGGCATTATGGAGTGGTATGATGGGCACACAGCAAATATTTTCTGATTTCTCTAACATAGGAGCAAGCCAATTTAATAATCAAGCTCAACAGCCAAATAGTTCTGAAAAAAATGTAAATGATTTTAACGGGAATGGTTCTAATACAGCTAATTCAGTAAGTGGGGCTATAAGTGATGAAGAATGGGCAAAGTTTCTAACAGCTTCGACAGAGTTAGCAGAGGTAACTGTTGTTATGAATAACAAAGCTTCTTACGATGCTGCTATAATTAATGTAGTTGGGCAAATTTATGCTACCGATTGGTACGATTCAAACAGTTTTGATTCAAATATGATTTATTCCGGAATTATGATTGCAGTTAACGGAAGTGTTGGTACAACTTCTGCTGCCGTTTATTTTAAAGGTAAATATTTTTATTCTAATGAAATATTTCATAAGCAAAAAAACGGTTGGATTAATAGATTGACAAGAATGAAAAATGGGCAGCTAAAATGGAATAATAACATTGTTAGCAAACATAAGTCTATTCAACTAGCAAAAGTGAAGGGTGTTAGAAATATTAGTAATAAACTTACTAAATTAGGCGGTGTATTAATTGTTGCAGATATTGCATTGTCTGGTGAGTTAAAAGTGTCTCATGGTATTAACGCTATTGCTTTAGTTTTTGCTGCAACTGGAGTGGGAGCTCCAGTTGCATTAGTATGGTTTGTTGTAGATTTTGGTACAATGGGCGTTAATTATTTATTAGGTAATGGAGCTCGAGGCATAGGTGATTTGATAGATGAAAATGTAGGCAGCTATGAAATGTATGATGGTCTATACTAAAGTTTATAGAATGTAATTCAATTTAAAAAAGTGAGGATAGATAATAATATAGAAATAGAGTTTCCAATAGTTAATCTTTCAATTTCTGACTGGAATAATAAAGATATAGATTATTCAGTGATTTTTTTGTGTGGTTGCAAAACAAGAATTTTTAACCAAACTTATTTAGAAAAATATTTTTTAAATCATGATTTTTTGGATAGCAATGGTAATCTTTTTAAAATAATCGAAATAAAATCACTTGGAAAATGGAAAAAACATATTCCATTTGTTTTTCGTAATACTCTTGTGTATAGTAGTTTGGACGAAAACATATCTCTTGAAAAAGCAAAAAAAATAATTTTAAAAAAAATTGAGGACTTTGATGATAAAAATGATGAGTTTTTAAATGATTGGAAAAAGATAATTAAAACCTCAAAAACTTATGAGGGAATTATGTTATATTAGGAATTATGTTAACTATAATTAATATAGTTGGGCAAATTTATGTAACCGATTGGTATTCTAGTCAGTTTATTACTCCATGGGGAGTCGGTGTTGAGTGGTTATCAGGCAATGGACGAAGAACAAGGTATTTTTCTGATGGGGATTATTTTATAGAATTAAAAATGGTGGAAAACTAGAAGATGTATCTCCATATGTGTTAGGGGGTATACAAGGAGTAGGTAAATATATTAAGGATTATTCAACCCTAGCTACAGCAGGACAAACTGGAAATTTAGCTGTTACATATTTAGGATCATATTCCTTAAAATGGAAAGCCGTTATTGGCAGTAATAATACAGTAATGATTGTATTCTCTGTCGTAAATCATTCAACAATGCAATCGGCATCAAGACCTCCAATATTAGGATATGAACCTATATGGATAAATACAGTAGGTAAAGGAATTAATAATTATTTTTCAACAGGTTGGGGTTCAAGAACCACACAACATTTTAATTGGACAGAATCAATATCATGGTAAAATATATTTTAATAATTTTTATTACTGTATTATGCAGTTGTAATAAAATTGAGCAACCAAATAAAGATTACTTTACTGGTGTTTGGGAGGCTGAAAAAGGAGGTAAGTTAAATTTGAATGAAGATGGAACTTTTACCGCTAAAGGAATTAATTTTAATTATATATATGATTACGATATTATAATTGATTTTAATGGGAAATGGAAAATAGATCAATACAATTATAAAGATAAAAAATTAAGAATTTTATTAGAAAGTGATTATACATATGAAAATTTCAACTTTGATAATACATATATCAAAGATGAAAAAGAGTTCAGTTATGAAGTCGGCTTTAGTTTAATTGCTTCAGGAAAAGGAATATTCGAAAATAAACCGCCTTGGGAGCTATTTACTTGGATTGAAGATCCAGATGATATGAATAAATATAAATTTATTAAACAATAAAGATAAATCTAATTGTACAGCTGCAGTTGTTTGGTTTATTGCAGATTGTGACACAATGGGTGTAAATTATCTTATTAATGGTAAAGCAAATGGTATAGAAGATATTATAGATAATTTGGAAATAGGCCAAAAAGCTACTATACATTTATATGATGGATTTTATTAAATGTGAATAATAATGGAAATAAATTTTGAAAGTAAAATTATTTTTCCCGCCTTGAATTTAACCACTCAAGAATGGGATTTTAATACTCTAAATGATCTAAAGCTAGAGGGGAGATTTTTTTTCGGTACAAATATATTATTTTTCAACAAGCATTATTTAGAATCTCTTCTTGTAGACTTAGAAGGTAATTTATATAAAATTACAGGTAAAGAGGATATGGGAAAGTGGAGGAAATATATTCCTTTTTTTATGAAAAGTAAGATTGTATTTGAAGATTTAAACAGTAAAATATCATTAGACGAAGTCAAAAAACATATTATTAGTAAAATAAAGAATATTAAATCTAGTAATGATAAAAACAATAAATTTTTTCAAGAGTGGATTAAAAAAATTGAAGAGTCAAAATCTATAAAAGAGATTTTAATAGAAAACATGTAGTTTATTTGATTACGGAGTTTGAAAAAGTAATTTATTTTTGTTAAGTACTTATGATTATTTTTGGTAATGGTGCTAAAAATAGTTGATAATTTTCCTGCTCTCCCCCTGTATTCTATGATTAAAACAAGTCTATCCCCCAGCTCCTGATAGAATAACACGGTCGCTCCTGCTAATTTGCAATTAGTGGTGTCCTAGAATATAAGATTAAACTAAATTTAAATACGCTAAGAAATAGAGTTGTCTTTAGAGGTGGTTTCTACAATTAAAAAGTGATTGAATACTCTGATAATAAGGGAGCTTTAAAATACTTTTAAAGCTCCCTAAGTAATTAAAAACAGATTATTTTAAATCTTTTTTGACTAGATAAAAATCAATTTTCTCTAAAGAATCATCATCAATTCGCTGTTGCATTTCATCAAGTGTTTTTGGTGGAGGAACGATAACTTTATCTCCTTTTTTCCAATCTAAAGGCATTGCTACTTTAAATTTATCAGAGGTTTGTAAAGCTTCTAAAGCTCTTAGAATTTCATCCATGTTTCTTCCTACATTTAATGGGTAATACATGATTAGGCGTATTTTTTTTGTAGGATCAATAAAGAATACAGCACGTACAGCAGCTGTTTCACTTTCATTGGGTTGTAACATTCCATATAATTTTGATACTTTCATATCAATATCTGCAATAATTGGAAAATCAAAATACACACCGGTATTTTGTTTGACATTATTTACCCAACCCAAATGTGCATGAATACTGTCAATACTCAATCCTAATAACTCAGTGTTTAAAGCATCAAACTCTCCTTTTCTTATGGCAAACCCACTCATTTCTGTGGTACAAACCGGAGTAAAATCTGCAGGGTGAGAAAACATGACAATCCATTTGTCTTTTGCAAAATCAGAAAATTTTATTTTTCCTTTTGTAGTTACTGCCTCAAAATCTGGAGCCATATCTCCAATTCTTGGCATGGTGTTTACTTGTGTTTCTTGTAATTCCATAATGTATGTGTTTAAAAGTTTACTGCAAATTTAATAAATATTATTTATTGATATTTAAAAAACTATAGATATAACTTATGTGACTATAAGTGACTATAAAAAGAGAGTTGAATAGAAAAAATAAAGGAAGGAAGTAAACTCGTAATCAAATTCAATCAAAAATTGTGCTTTTTTATGCTGTAACTTTTACAGGATTAACTTTGTTGATCCTGTAAAGCTTCATTCTGAAAATTAAAAACCTATAAATT
>JAMONB010000380.1 GCA_027066745.1 Flavobacteriaceae bacterium | reverse complement strand
ACTTGGACTCAATACATTTTTGGTTTCAGGAATCAAATCTTTCCAGTTTTCAGCTGTAGGATTTTCAGCATCTACAGTAATAATTTTTTTATTAGGAGCATTTAAATTAGTGACAATAAACAGTTTACTGCCTATATTATCTATTACATAACTATCACTATCATAATTATCAAGGATAATGGTTAACTTACTTGAAGATTTAGTTAAGTCTTTAATAAAAAGCTTGTTGCCAGATGTGGAGGTCGAAGCAGAGACAATTAAATAGTTGTTATCTTCGGTTACATAGCCACCAACATATCGGTTTTTTTGTTCGTCAATACCTCCAAAAATTACGTTATCTTCTTTTTGAGAAGTGCCTAACTTGTGGTAATACAGCTTGTGTTGGTCAGTTTTTGCAGACAATTCACTTCCTTTAGGTTTGTCATAGCTAGAATAGTAAAAGCCTTCATTACCTTTCCAAGAAACACCGCTAAATTTAACATCAACAATGGTATCTCCTTTAATTTCTTTAGAGATGGCATCCATTACAATGACTTTCCTCCAATCGGAACCACCTTCAGAAATGGTGTAGGCAGCAATACTGCCATCTTTTGAAAAACGTAAAGCACCTAATGAGGTAGTCCCATCTTTTGAAAAAGTATTTGGATCTAGAAAAACTTCAGGTACTGAATTGTCTTTCTGACGATAGACTACATATTGATTTTGCAATCCGTTATTTTTATAAAAATAAGTGTAATCACCTTCTTTAAAAGGAGCAGAATATTTTTCGTAATTCCATAATTTTTCTAGCCTATTTTTAAGCTGTTCCCGATAAGGGATTTGATTTAAATAGCCAAAAGTAATCTTGTTTTGAGCTTTTACCCATGCAGCAGTTTCGTCTGACCTATCGTCTTCTAACCATCTGTAAGGGTCTTTAACTTCAGTACCAAAATAATTGGTAACGGTATCAACTTTTTTGGTTTCAGGATACGTAAATGCCATAGTTTGTTTAGGTTGTTCAATAGTTGTTTTAGTTTCAGTTGTTGGAACTGTTGTTTTACAAGAAGTCAGAAATAAAGCTATTAAGCTAAATAAAAAGATTTTTTTCATGATGTGTTGAGTTTAGAAGACAAACAAAAATACATAAAAAAAAGCATATCGAAAAGATATGCCTGAGTGATAAATTATACTAGCAATTACTTAAATATAGTTTTGTATTTGCTCCAGTAATTTGACAGCAGTATTATATTTAAAATAGCGATAATTGCTGCAAATAATACCAATTTAAATATTTGATGTCGTAAAATAAAATAGCTATTATTTTTTGCAAGATTGAGACAAAATATTTTAGCATAGCCATAGTTACGGTACATTATTTTAACGATAATATTGTGAAAAAGAAACTGTTTTATGCGGCGTTATATGTTTAAATTGGTATAACACGCCTTTAGGATCTAAAGCTAAGTGGAAAGCTACAATATTAATAGAAATTGGGCCAACCTCAATAGTGCTAATGGTACAGCTTTGTTCAGTGCCAATAGTAAGCCTATAATAATATAGAATACACCAAGAATAGGGAAGATATATCCGCTATCAGCCAATGCACCCATAAAGATACCTGCTTTTTCAGATAATTCGGGTTTAGGCATAAAGCCTACAAATTTATTGGCACCAAAAATTAGCATGGCAACACCTAATACGTAGCGTAGTACTTTTGAAATTGTTGAATTCATAATTTGTATGATTTTGGGTTAATATTGATTACTTTAACGTACAAGTTACAAAAACCTAACAAGTGTAACTTTTGTTGCTGACGTTTTAAGAGAGAATGTGTCAATTTGTCGGATGAAAAATAACGGAATAGTTATTGCGTTTAAGAGAATATAAAATAATATAAAATGACAGAATTACTGACTAAAGAAACTTTTTTAGAAAAGGTTTTTAATTACGAAAAAAATAAAGAATGGACTTTTGAAGGAGACTTGCCTTGCATTATAGATTTTTATGCTGATTGGTGTGGACCTTGTAAAGCGATTGCTCCTGTATTGGAACAATTAAGTGATGAATATGAAGGAAAAATAAATATTTATAAGATTGATACTGAAAAAGAGCAAGAGTTGGCAGCAGCTTTTGCAATTAGAAGTATCCCTTCAATGTTGTTTTGTCCGAAAGAAGGACAGCCACAAATGGCACAAGGAGCTTTGCCAAAACAGCAATTGGAAGAGTTGATTAAAGATGTTTTAAAAGCTGCAAAATAAATTATATCCCATCCTAAATCCTTCCCTTTGGGAAGGATTTAGGATGGGATATTTACCAATCCATTTTCTACTAAGTATTCAGCAATTTGAATGGTATTGGTAGCCGCACCTTTACGTAAATTGTCAGAAACTATCCACATATTTAAAGAATTTCGTTGTGATAAATCTCTACGAATTCTACCTACAAAAACATCATCTTTACCTTGTGCATAAATTGGCATTGGATAAGTATTCGTATCGGTATTGTCTTGTACTGTAACACCAGGTGATTCTCTCAATAATTTTCTAATAGCTCCAACTTCAAACTCCTTTTCAAATTCAATATTGACACATTCACTATGGCCTCCAACGACAGGTATTCTGACAGCTGTAGCTGTAATAGCAATAGTTCTGTCATCTAATATTTTGTGCGTTTCTCTAACGAGTTTCATCTCTTCTTTGGTGTAACCATTTTCTTCAAAAACATCACAATGAGGAATTGCATTTTTATGAATAGGATAATGATATGCCATTTCACCCTTTTCATCGTTGTATTCATTTTCCAATTGCTGTACCGCTTTCACGCCAGTACCTGTAATAGATTGATAGGTGGAAATCACCAATCTTTTAATTTGATATTTTTTATGTAATGGAGCAAGGGCAACTACCATTTGAATGGTAGAACAGTTAGGGTTTGCAATAATTTTATCGGCTGCAGTTAGTGTGTCAGCATTTATTTCAGGTACAATTAGTTTTTTACTAGCATCCATTCGCCAAGCAGAAGAATTATCAATTACTGTTGTGCCAGCTTCTGCAAATTTTGGAGCCCAAGCTAAAGAAGTGTCTCCGCCAGCAGAAAACAAGGCAATATCTGGTTGCATATCAACAGCAGTTTGTAGACCAACTACAGTATATTCTTTTCCGTTAAAGGATACTTTTTTACCCACTGATTTTTCAGAAGCTACAGGAATTAGTTCCGTTACCGGAAAATTACGTTCTTCTAAAGATTTTAACATTACATTCCCTACCATTCCGGTAGCACCAACAACTGCAACTCTCATTTTTGACATTTTAGTATTTGATTGCAAAGGTTAAAAAAAAGTTCAATTAAATAGATTTTTTAGGTTTAAAAAATCATCAAAGTTTGAAATTCATCAAAATTCTATAAAATGTTGATATTTTTTATAGTAAGTAATTGCAAATCACTTATTTTTGCCGAAAATGAAACTACGTGAGCGTGAAGAATAAAATAGAGTTAATGGCTCCTGCGGGGAGTTTTGAATCACTACAAGCAGCATTAGATAATGGTGCCGATTCCATTTATTTTGGGGTAGAGCAATTGAATATGCGTGCTAGAGCGTCTATAAATTTCACCTTAGATGATTTACAAGAAATTTCACGAAGATGTAGCGAGAAGGATGTTCGTTCGTATTTAACATTGAATACTATTATTTATGATCACGATTTATCAATTGTAAAAACATTGATAGTTAAAGCCAAAGAAGCTAATATTACTGCAGTAATTGCTATGGATCAAGCGGTGATTCAGGTAGCACGAGCAGAGGGAATGGAAGTACATATTTCTACTCAAATTAATATTACCAATATAGAGACCTTGAAGTTTTATGCACTATTCGCTGATACTGTGGTGTTGAGTAGAGAATTGAGTTTACGTCAAGTAAAGCACATTACTGAACAGGTTTCAAAGCAAGAAATTAAAGGGCCTTCTGGTCGTTTGGTTGAAGTTGAAATATTTGGTCATGGTGCACTGTGTATGGCAGTTTCTGGTAAATGCTATATGAGTTTACATTCGCAAAATTCATCGGCCAACAGAGGTGCTTGTAAGCAAAATTGTAGAAAAAAATATACAGTTATTGATCAAGAAACAGGTTTTGAAATGGAGTTAGATAATGAGTATATTATGTCTCCTAAAGATTTATGTACGATAGATTTTCTAGATCAAGTTGCCGATGCTGGTATAAAAGTATTGAAAATTGAAGGTAGAGGTAGAGCTCCAGAATATGTGGCGAATGTAATCAAGTGTTATCGTGATGCAATTGATAGTATTGCTGACGGAACTTATGATAAAGAAAAGGTGATTTCTTGGATGCAAGAGTTAGAGAAAGTTTACAATCGCGGATTTTGGAATGGCTATTATTTAGGACAAAAACTAGGCGAATGGAGTAATGGTTCAGGTTCGCATGCCACTCAGAAAAAAGTGTATGTAGGTAAGAGTATGCATTATTTTCCGAAGCCAAGTATTGGAGAGTTTAAAATAGAAGCTTATGATATTTCTGTAGGTGATACGATATTAATTACTGGGCCAACAACAGGTGTTGAAGAGTTTAAGCTTGAAGAAATGTTTGTAAATGATGAAAGTGGTAATGTTGCATCTAAAGGAGATTCTGTGACAATTCCTTTAAAATTTAGAGTACGTCCATCAGACAAGCTTTATAAAATTGTGGTGACAGAATTTGCAGAACCTACAAAAGTATAATGGTAATTATAACCTTACAACGAGCGAAATGTATTGGCTGTAATTACTGTGTTGAATTGGCACCAAGTCAATTTCAAATGTCTAAGAAAGATGGAAAATCTGTGTTATTACACGCTAAAGATAAAAAAGGATTTTTCACCTTAAAATCTCCTGATAATGCTATTTTAGAAAGTAATATAAAAGCAAAAGAAGCCTGCCCTGTCAAAATTATTTCAGTGAAACAAATTTTTTAAAATGTTCTTGTGAGTTGAGAAATTCAGACTGTTTGTTTGAGTGAATTTATTTTTTATTTTTCAATCTTGTATTTTTACTAAATTTCAAAATTTTACCTTTTTTTGGGTTCTGTATTTTTTTATTTATCCAAAATATGAGAGTCAATGAAAAAATAATGCCGACAATGACTGAGCCATAAACTCCAAGTAATTCTGCCATTAGGAGAACAATTTTTTTAATAATCGAGCTTTTTCTACTTTCAGGGATTTCAACCCCATTTTTCAAGTCTACTGCGGTAGAATAAGTCAAAGCTATGAAGATCAATCCAAATACTAAAGTTGTTAATTGTGGTAAAACTTGTTTATAGAGTGAATAGTTTTTAATTACAATTCCGCTAAGATTTTTTTTGAAGTAAGTCTCAATTTGCCAATAAACACTTTTATCAATCACAAAACTTTCCTTTTCAGTATCATTGTCTTTAGAGGTAAATTGAATTGAAAAATTAGTGTTAATAAATATTATTTCCTTTATTTCTTGATATCTGAAACTTTTAACTCTTCCTAAATTTTTATTTTCTATTAATTCATTAATGTCTAATTCTTTCAATTGTTCTGTAATCCAAATAGATTTTTCAGTAACGATTAAATATCTATTTGTTATTTCATTTTCATTAATTCTCCAATTTCTCATTTAGGATTTTATAATATTATATACTTAATTAGTTGCTACTCGTGTAAGGTAAAAGTTAAAACCGCAAATAGACCAATAACAATAATGATGGTAACACCTACTACCCAAACTTTTTTATAGTGAAGTTGATGAAGTTTTAAGTCCTTACGATAGCTCCAAACAATAAAAATGACAAAAGCTATGGCAAATAAAATTCCGAATATTTTTTGACCCGTACTAAACATATTTCTATTATATTTATAGCGGTAAAAATAAATTTTTTTACTGACAAAACATTCAACATATGAGTAAAAATGCAGTAATTTTTGGAGCAACATCTGGTATAGGTAAAGAATTAGCTATTTTATTAGTGAAAGATGGTTATACAGTTGCGATTACAGGAAGAAGAGCAGAGAAATTGGTAGAATTAAAAGCTACAAATCCAGAGAAGTATATTTCAAAGCAGCATGATGCTACAGATGTTAAAGCTACAGATATAGTTTTTCAAGAGTTGATTACTGAAATGGGTACAATTGATTTGGTGGTATATAGTTCTGGTGTTGGTGGACCAAATTACGAATTGGAATGGGAGAAAGAAGTGCCAACAATTGAAACCAATGTAATTGGAGCTGTTAAGGTTTTCGGTTTGGCTTATAATTTATTTAAGAAACAAGGTCATGGTCATTTAGTAGGTATTTCATCGATTGCCGGAATTC
>JAMONB010000379.1 GCA_027066745.1 Flavobacteriaceae bacterium | reverse complement strand
AAATATCTACGTTGAGAAGGGTCTAACCAATAAGCTCTATCTCTCCAAGAACCACCTTTATAAACTCTAGTTTGATCACTAATTAAAGTAGTTCTCTTTTTAGTATCATACTGTTGAATAATCAATCCGCTTTCACCAATTTGTTTAGGTGTTTGAGGTGAGTTATACATTCTAGGTCTTTCTTCTCCATCTTCTTCATCTTGATAATAGTATTTTGTTGATGCTAAATCTCCATCATTGATTGCAACATTATCTGCTTTTTCATAATTTGGTCTCATAAATGCATCACTTTTAGTGATAGGTACATATTTAATACTACCAGGTAAGTCTCTAGGCACTATTTTACCATTATCTAAAGTATCAAATTCTATGCTGTTATAATCTACAACTACAACTTTACCCTCTTCATCTATTAAAGGTTTTTTAAATACATTTCCTCTAAAATAATTAAAGTCATTAGCTTCATTATCAACAATAGGTCTGTACACATCTGCTACCCATTCTGCAACATTACCAGACATATCGTATAAACCAAATGCATTAGAGTCATAAGATTTTACTTGAATAGTAATATCAGCACCATCATTACTCCAGCCTGCTAAACCACTATAATCTCCTTTACCTTGCTTGAAATTAGCCATTTGATCACCAGATTTTCTTCTTGAGTCATCTCTAGTATATCTACCATTCCAAGAATATTTTTTTCTACCTCTAATCGTATTATATTCTCTATTTTCAATATCAGCCTTTGCTGCATATTCCCACTCAGCTTCAGTTGGTAATCTAAAACGTTGTGTAAGTAAACCATCTGAAATCTTAACATGTCTTCCTGTAAAGCCTTGATCTGATTTTTTATCTTTTCTAGATCTTCTAGACTTTTTCTTACCTCCAGCATCAACAGATTCATCTATATCAGAGTTCCCTGCCTCAGCTTCTGCTTTTCTTTCTTTTCTACTTTTCTTGCCTTTTCTTTTAGACCTATCATTAGGATCTGGTAAACCTCTACCATAAATATCTTCATTACCATCAAATAATAAATCTGGGTTTGCTAAATATGCACCAGTATCAAATCTATTTTTTCCTTCTACAGTAACAGAATCCATATCAAATAAAGACTTCAATACACCTTTATCCATTAATATTTTTTCATTAACTCTATCGGTTCTCCATTTACAGTATTCAGATGCTTGTAACCAAGACACGCCAACTACAGGATAATCACTATAAGAAGGGTGACGTAAATAAGACTCTGTCAACAATTCATTAAAACCAAGGGCTTCTCTCCAAACTAACGTGTCTGGCAATGCAGATTGGTAAATTTTTCTATAATTGTCATCTGCTGGAGGGTATACTTTTTCTAAATATTGTAAATAAAACAAATATTCTAAGTTAGTAACCTCAGCTTCATCCATATAAAATGAACGAATTTGTTGTTTTGTTGGTGTTGTATTCCAGTCAAACATAATATCATCTTGCACACTTCCCATAGTGAATGTACCTCCTTCAATCAACACCATACCTGGAGGTGTTTTTTGACCTGAATAACTAGTATTAGCTGTAAAACCACCATAAGTCGGATCATTAAATTTCCAACCTGTTAACTCTGAATGAGTTCTTGATTTTTTGTTACAACTAATTAAAGTAGCTACTACTAACACTACTAATAAAAATTTGTTTCCGTTATACCTTTTCATTATTTAAATCTTAAATTTGTTAATTAGGGTTGATAGGTTTCCCATTATTTGACACATTATGCCTTGTAATGCTTGTATAACGATAGTTTTATTTCTTTAGTATACATGATGATATAAAATATTACATTTATTCAAATAAAATTTACACTTAAAAAATAATTTGTCTTTAAAGGCAAAAGATATACTTCTATTTTCAATCATTATTGCTATTTATAAATAAGTATACTTAACTTGCGTGAGTTTTATGTTAAGGACAACTTGTATGATTTTAAAAAAAATAACACCTCTATTTATATTACTTTTAATTATTCCTGTTTTTATTTTCTCTCAAGAAGTAAAAAAAAACAGGAATAATCAAAATAAATCTACATCTACGGTAAAAAATTCCGTTCTATCTCAAGGCAATTGGTATAAATTTGCTATTGACACAACAGGTGTTTTTAAAATTAATGGAGAATTTTTACAAAACTTGGGTATTAATCCTAATGATATTAATCCTAAAAATATTAGAATTTTTGGTAACGGAGGCCAGTTACTCCCTATGTTGAATAGCGATTCTAGATATGATGGCTTACAAGAGAATGCTATCTTTGTCAAAGGAGAACAAGACAATCAATTTGATAATAATGATTATATCTTATTCTATGGTAAAGGCCCAGACCAATGGGACATTGTTTCTGCACAACCTAGTCAATCAAAACACATCAATAACATCTATAGTGATAAAGCCTATTATTTTATTACCGTTGACAATGGTTTAGGTAAACGTATTCTTAATGATTTTGAAATTTCAGCACCAGCAACACAAAGTATTACAACTTTTAATCATTATGATTATGTTGAAGATGAGAAAGAAAATATATTTCATAATGGCCAACAATGGTTTGGAAAAAATTTAAGTGCTGAAAACACAACCAAGGTTAGTTTTAATGTTAACAACCTAGATACTTCTGAAGAGGTTTTTGTTAGAGTTAGGGCTTTAGCTATTTCTTCAACTCCTTCAACATTAGAGATTAAAGCAAATGGACAAAGTTTAAGTCCTATTAATTTTTCTGCAATTTCAAATGGTAGTTTGACTCTTGCAATCCCTAAAAAAATTGTTCAAAGCACAAACATAAGTACAAACAATATTGAAGTTGAAGTTACCTATAATAATAATGGAAACCCCTCAGCTAAAGCCTATTTAGATTATATAGAAATAATAGGTGTAAAAAAATTAATTGCCAGTGATAAACAATTTTCATTTCGAAATTTTAATACGCTTGCATTTCCTTCGAATACAATTTTATCTTATCAAATAGAAAATAGTGCGGAGATACATCAAGTTTGGAATGTTACTGACCACATCAACCCTAAAATTATTAACAACCTTTCTGATGCTAATAATTTTACATTTAAAACAACTAGTAGTAATGTATTACAAGAGTTTGTTGCTTTAACTGAAAATAATTATTTTCAGCCTGAGCTACTAGAAAATAGCAAAGTAGCCAATCAAAATCTACATAGCTTAAAAGATATTGACTATCTAATTATTACGCGTGATTATTTAATGAGTGAAGCAGAGCGTTTGGCTGAACACCACAGAAACAATTCTAACCTTAATACACAAGTCATTAATTTAAATGAAATTTATAATGAATTTGGTTCTGGATCACCAGATTTGACAGCCATTAGAGATTTTGTTAGGCACTTATATCTCAATGCGTCAACTGATGCTTCTAAAATTAAATATGTATGTTTATTCGGAGATGCTTCTTTTGATTTTAAAGATAGAATTAATGACAATAATAATATTGTACCCGCTTACCAATCATTTGAGAGTTTTGATTTAGCCCGTTCATATGTTACCGATGATTATTATGGGATGATGGATGATGACGAAGGTAATTTAAGCAATTCAGATAAACAAGATGTTGCTACTGGAAGATTTTTAATTACAACAATAAATGACGCCAAAAATGCTGTTGACAAAACATTAAATTATTATAGTACTGATGCCTATGGAGATTGGCGAAATAAAATAGCTTTAGTTGCTGATGACCCTGATCTTGCCAGTGAATTTATATTACAAGAAGCTGTCGAACGTCTTGCAGATGACATTAAAATCAATCGTCCAATTTTTAATATCACCAAAATCTATGCTGATGCATTTGTACAACAAACATCTGCTGGTGGTGAACGTTACCCAGATGTGAATGAAGCTATTAATAACGCCATTGAAACTGGCACTTTATTAATAGATTATTTTGGGCATGGAGGTGAAGACGGCTGGGCTGGAGAACGTATTTTAGAAGTTCCACAAATTCAAGATTGGAACAACAAAAATACATTGCCATTAATGATTACTGTAACCTGTGAATTTACAAAATTTGACAATCCTTCAAGACCTACTGCAGGTGAATTTGTTTTTTCAAATACAAAAGGAGGAGCTGTAGGTTTAATTACAACTACTAGAGAAATTTTCATTAGTGTTGGTCAACGATTTAATGAAATTTTAATTAAAAAATTATTGGCATTTAATAATGAAGATTATACGATAGCTGAAGCCCTAATGGAAATGAAAAATGACCCTTTAGCCCCAAACACCAGTCAACGATTATTTCTTTATTTTATTGGTGATCCTGCAATGAAACTAGCACTACCTAAGCCCAATATTAAACTCACTAAAATGAATGGAGTTGATATCAACCAAACAACAGACAAGCTTAAGGCTTTATCAAAAATAAACTTAGAAGGAGTTATTACCGACGCCTCAGGTAACCCGCTCACAGACTTTAATGGTGAAATTTCAACTACCATTTTTGATAAATCAGTTGATAGAATTACTTTAGATAATAATAATTTTGGCAATAAGTTGACTTTTGATGCCATTGAAAGTAAAATTTTCAGAGGTAGAGCATCTGTCAAAAACGGTAATTTTAATATTAATTTTATTGTGCCTAAAGATATTAGAATTGCTTTCGGAAAAGCTAAAATTAGCCTTTATGCTGACAATAAGAAGATTGACAAATCTGGTGTTAATCAAGAAATCATTATTGGCGGAATTAATGAAAATGCAACTGAAGATAAAATAGGACCGACAGTAACTTTATTTATGGATGATGAGTCTTTTGTTGATGGAGGCAACACTAGTGAATCACCACATCTTATTGCTATTTTAGAAGATAATTCTGGTATCAACACCTCTATTACTGCTGTAGATCATGATATTGTGGTGATTTTGGATGGAAATCAAGCAAATCCTTTTATACTAAATGACTTTTATGAAACTGATTTAGATGACTTTACGAAAGGAAAAGTGAAATTTCCTTTTAGAAATTTAGAACCTGGTCTACATACACTTAACTTTAAATGTTGGGATACATACAATAATTCATCAGAAGCTACGTTAAATTTTACTGTAGTGAATAATAGTGATTTAGTTTTGAGCAATGTCTTGAATTATCCTAATCCCTTTATAAATTATACAGAGTTTTGGTTTAATCATAATAAACCCAATGAGCCATTAGAAGTACAAATTCAGATTTTTACAGTATCTGGTAAAATTATTAAAACAATTAATCAAACTGTACAATCTGAAAACTTATCACGATCAATTTCGTGGAATGGTTTAGATGACTTTGGTAATAAAATAGGAAAAGGAGTATACATTTACAAACTCAATGTAAAATCATCATTAACGAATACAAAAAATGAAAAATTTGAAAAATTGGTTATTTTACAATAAAATGAAAAATTCAAAAAAAATTTAACTTATATATTCTAATGAAAAAATCCCTTTTAATTTTATTTGCTCTTGTAAGTTTAGGTAAGACCTATGCTCAAGACGAACCCAACGCAATAACAACAGCAGCTCCATTTTTAATGATTGCTCCAGATGCAAGATCTGGTGGTATGGGAGATATTGGTATTGCCACATCTCCTGATGCAAATTCACAACATTTTAATCCTGCAAAATTTGCTTTTTCAGCTACTCAATTTGCAGTAGGTGTAAATTACACGCCTTGGCTAAGAAACTTAACTAATGACGTTTTTGTGAGCACTTTAACCTTCTCGAATAGAATTAACGAACAAAGTGCTTGGGGTACTAGTTTAAAGTTTTTCTCATTAGGCACAATCGATTTAACTGATTCTAGCGGAAATCCGATAGGAACAGAAAATCCAAATGAATTTTCTTTAGATGGCTCTTATGCTTTAAAATTAAATGAAACTTTCTCAATGGCGGTTGGTCTTAGGTATATTCGTTCTGACTATGCCTTAAGA
Organism: Flavobacteriaceae bacterium; assembly: GCA_027066745.1. GTDB lineage: Bacteria > Bacteroidota > Bacteroidia > Flavobacteriales > Flavobacteriaceae > Aureibaculum. The sequence continues at coordinate 19,213 of JAMONB010000379.1, read as the reverse complement.
GTTGAAAATTCAGATTTAAAAACTGTAAATACCTATGCCGTTGATGTTTCTGGTTATTATCAATCTCATGAAAAAAATTATGGTAATATTAATGGTATTTGGAGAGGTGGTTTTAATATTTCTAATATAGGTCCAAAAGTTTCTTTAACAGAAGGAGGTAGAGAAAGTTTTATTCCAACCAATTTACGTATAGGTGGTGGTTTTGAAATTATTTTAGATGATATGAATTCGATCACACCAAATATAGAATTTAATAAATTATTAGTTCCAACACCACCAATAAGAGATAATCAAACTGGTGACATAACTGATGGTAAAGATGATAATGTAGATTTTTTATCAGGTATTTTCCAATCTTTTGGAGATGCTCCTAATGGCTTTAGTGAAGAAATCAAAGAATTTACTTGGGCTTTAGGTGCAGAATACATGTATGACAACACTTTAGGTATTAGAGCAGGATATTTTAATGAAAGTGACGTAAAAGGTGCTCGTAAATATTTCACATTAGGTGCTGGCTTTAAATTTAAAAGCTTAAATTTAGATATGTCTTATTTAATCAATTCTTCAGATGTAAATAATCCTTTAGAGAATACCTTACGTTTCTCTTTAACTTTTAATTTTGGAGATATTTATGATTCTTTTTAAAAGATAAATTTAGAATAACAATCTATCAAAAATCATTTTAGTACTTTAGCTAAAATGATTTTTTATTTACTGTAGAACCCAATGAAAAAACTACAAGTTACTACATCTTATACGCGATACGAAAGCCTAGATGAACTGGATAATAAAGTGCGTGAATTAATGCTTACCGCTATTGAGGCTAGAAAAAAAGCATATGCCCCATATTCTAAATTCAATGTAGGTGCAGCAATTTTATTAGACAATAAACAAATTGTAACGGGTAACAACCAAGAAAATGCTGCTTTTCCATCAGGATTGTGTGCAGAACGTGTTGCTATTTATAGTGCTGGTGCTAAATATCCTGAAAATAGTATTCAAATAATAGCAATTTCAGCAAAGTCATTTAAACATACAGTAACGCAACCTATCGCTCCTTGTGGAGCTTGTAGACAAAGCATTGCTGAATATGAAAACAAACAAAAAAATTCTATAAAAATTTATTTCATGGGTGAAACAGGTTCTATAATTAAAGTAAATTCTTTAAAAGATTTATTACCCTTTGGATTTGATAGTAGTTATCTATAAACTTTACTCTAACCTGTTTTTTTAAAAAATATTAAAAACATGACTGACATTCAAAACAGAGAAAATATTTATTTTATCATGTCTGAATTCTATGTGAAATTATTAAAAGACGATTTGGTAAAACATTTTTTCGATGATATCATTAAAAATAATCATTTAGAAGAACATCTAAATACCATAACTGATTTTTGGAATGCAATTTTATTCAATGCAACTGATTATCAAAGAAATGCAATGCATCCTCATTTAGTTTTAAACCAAATAAAACCCTTTAAAAAGGAACACTTTAAAAGATGGTTACTTCACTTTAACACTACTATTGATGAAAATTTTAAAGGAGAAAAATCCGAAATGGCAAAAACAAGAGCCCTTTCAATAGCAACTGTCATGGAAATAAAGATGATGAATTCTTAAAAAATCAATTGATAAATTATCAATAACTTAAAAAATATTTTTTTTAACAACTACGGATAGAATTGAATTTAAAATGTTTTAACTTAGCTATCCCATAAACTAAATTTTAAAGCTAAATGAGCTCAGTTATCACCGGAATTGGCAGTTACATACCAAAAGTAATAATAAAAAATAAGGCCTTTATTAACGAAGATTTTTATACTGATAAAAATGAAGCTATTCAAACTTCAAATGATATTATTATTGAAAAATTCAAGGCAATAACTGGAATTGAAGAGAGACGGTACGCTGACAACAATTTAAACTCTTCTGACCTAGCCACTAGGGCAGCACAAAAAGCAATTACTGATGCAGGAATTGATATAGAAGAGTTAGATTATATTATTTTAGCACAAAACTTTGGTGATGTAACTAAAAAAGGTGGGCAAAGTGATTTTTTACCAAGTTTAGCATCAAGAGTTAAACATAACCTAAGAATTAAAAATTCGAATTGTGTAGGTTATGACATTATTTTTGGTTGCCCAGGGTGGATTCAAGGTTTGATCCAAGCAGATACTTACATTAAAGCAGGTCTAGCAAAAAAATGCTTAATCATTGGATCTGAAACTTTATCAAGAGTTGTTGATAAATATGATAGAGATTCTATGATCTATTCTGACGGGGCGGGAGCCTGTATTTTAGAAGCTAAAGAAAATGCTACCTCTGGTATCTTAAGTCATGCTACAGCAACACATACTTATGATGAAGCTCACTTTTTGTTTTTCGGAAAATCTAACAACCCTGAAGCTGAACAAAACACAAGGTATATAAAGATGTTTGGTCGTAAGATATATGAGTTTGCATTAAACAATGTTCCTTTAGCTATGAAATCTGCTTTAGACAAAAGTAATATTAATATTAAAGATCTTAAAAAAATATTTATCCATCAAGCCAATGAAAAAATGGATGAAGCTATAGTTGCACGGTTTTACAAATTATTTGGTTTAGCTATGCCTAAACATGTTATGCCTATGAGTATTAAAAAATTAGGTAATAGTTCTGTAGCAACCATCCCCACGCTACTTGATTTAGTTAGAAATAATAAAATTGAACATCAACAAATTAGTAAAGGAGATATAATTATGTTTGCTTCTGTGGGTGCTGGAATGAACATTAATGCTGTAGTTTATAAGTATTAATTGCTTCAATAATGAATTGCTCATCCTTTTCATGTTAAAATTATATTTTTGCATATTTATGGTTATAAAAATAATAATGAATACCTTTCAACACTATAAAATTACATTTTGATAAACTATATTAAATATATTGGTGGGTATTTCTTAATGTTAAAAGAGGTTTTTAAAAAACCTCAGAAAGGCTCTGTATTTAGAGAATCTCTCTTCAAAGAAATAGAAGATTTGGGTATAAATTCTATTGGTATTGTAGCTTTTATTTCATTTTTTGTAGGTGGTGTTGTTGTAATACAGACTGCTTTAAATTTAGACAGCCCATTAACGCCAAAATACCTTATTGGTTATGCCTCTAGAGAATCGCTTATTTTAGAATTTTCACCAACCCTTATCTCTATTATTCTTGCAGGTAAAGTAGGTTCCTACATCACATCAAGTATAGGTACAATGCGTGTTACAGAACAGATTGATGCCTTAGAAGTAATGGGTATAAACTCTTTAAACTATTTAGTGTTACCAAAAATAATTGCCAATGTTTTCTTTTATCCTTTTGTAATAATTATTAGTATTTTTCTCGGAATTTTTGGAGGATGGGTTGCAGGAATTCTAACTGGATTGGTTAGCTCTGCTGATTACATACTAGGTATTCGAGCTGATTTAGAACCCTTTCACATCACCTATTCTATGATTAAAACAGCAATATTTGCTTTTGTAATCGCTTCAATACCTGCTTATCATGGTTTTTATGTGAGCGGCGGTGCCATTGAAGTAGGTAAATCTAGCACAAGGGCAGTAGTTTGGACAAGTATTGTAATTATTGTTTTGAATTACTTTTTAACTCAAATGTTATTAGGAAAATGATTGAAGTAACAAATCTCTATAAAGAATTTGGTGGAACACCAGTGCTAAAAGGAATTAGTGCAAAATTTGAAAATGGAAAAACCAGTTTAGTTATAGGTACTAGTGGTTCAGGAAAAACTGTATTTTTAAAATGTATGTTGGGTCTTTTACAACCCGATAATGGTGATATTTGTTATGACGGAAGACATTATGAAGAGATGAGCGGAGGTGAAAAACGTAATTTAAAAAAAGAAATTGGTATGGTTTTTCAAGGCAGTGCACTGTTTGATTCATCAACTGTTGAAGAAAACATCATGTTTCCGCTAAAAATGTTTACAGACATGCCTTATGATGAAAAATTAGACAGAGTAAATTTTGTGTTAAATCGAGTAAATCTAGAAAATTCTAACAACAAATTTCCTGCTGAAATTTCTGGTGGAATGCAAAAAAGGGTCGCTATTGCTAGAGCCATAGTCATGAATCCTAAATATTTATTTTGTGACGAACCTAACTCTGGTTTAGACCCAAAAACATCAATAGTTATTGATAATTTAATACAAGAAATTACTGATGAGTATGATATGACTACAGTAATTAATTCTCATGATATGAACTCTGTTATGGAAATTGGCGAAAAAATAATTTTCTTAAAAAATGGAATTAAAGAATGGGAAGGTACTAGCAATGACGTGTTTAGAACTAACAATGAGGCTATTACAGACTTTGTGTATTCCTCAAATTTATTTAAGAAAGTAAGAGAAGCTCAATTAAAAGAGGGGCTATAAGTTCGTCGTAACTTATATATTCTGGGCTCAAGATATTAAAAGCAAACCCCTCCCCTTCTGTATTTTAATCCTTTACACTAACCTAACACGGTTTTGATGAGTTTTTCTGATTAGAACTGAAACCACTTATTCTCTCACCACCATTAAAGTATCTAACTTCAATCTAACTTTAAGCCATGATTTTAATTTTTGTTCTTGACTATTTCGTGTTTTTTTAGCAATTTTATCTTTCCATTTTACACTAAAAACAGCCAAAGAATCAATGGTATTAAAATCAGTTTTGACTTGATTGTAATAACTCATTTCTTCAATCTCATCATAATTAATCTTAGCTTCTTTACTAACTTCTTCAAAAGGCACTTGATTATCATAAAAGCGTGATAATTCATTTTCTAACAAACGGATTTGATCTTCCTTATTTTTAATATCATCGTCACGTGATGTGATTATTTTTTGATTTTGAACATATAAATCAGATAGACTTTTTACCTCAGCACGTAAATCTGTATTGTCTGCACCTTGCTTCATATTCAGGCTTGTTCCTTCAAGTCCATACTCAGCTAATTTAGCCTTCCATTTTTCAAGATCTTCCCCAGATAAATTTTTGCCGTATAAAACTAAGTTGATTTCATTGCTAGCATAGTCATAATTTTTTTCATCTTCATCAATAATATTAATCCCTTTTTGTTTCAATTCATTGACATATTTTTTTGCTCTTGATTTAAATTGTTTCTCTTTAAACAATCCATAAAACTGCCAAATACTCCCTGCTAAAATTATGAATGCTAATAAAGAGGCGAATTGAGCCACACGCTTTCTCTTTGCCGAATTTATATATTTTACCATCGGAAAGTTTAAAAACTTTACAATGACAAAGGTTGCTAAGGCAATAAAAATAGTATTAATGGTAAATAAAAACATTGCACCAAAAAAATATTTCCAATTAAAGAGAGCTAAACCATAACCTGCAGCACATAATGGTGGCATCAAAGCAGTAGCAATAGCAACACCTGCAACTGTATTGGTTTGAGCTGAAGGGCGACTAATGGCAATAATTAATGCCAATCCGCCAGCCAAAGCAATAAAAACATCTCTAACATCTGGTCGTATTCTCGCTAATATTTCTGGTGTGGCTTCTTGAAACCATGGAATGCTAAAAAATAAAAAAGAGGTAATTAAACTCAAACTTACCATGACTCCTAAATTTACCATAGACCGCCGTAAAGTCTCCATATCATGGGTTCCAATAGACAATCCGACTCCTAAAATTGGTCCCATTAAAGGCGATATCAACATGGCTCCAATAACTACGGCTGCAGAGTTTGCATTTAAACCAATAGAAGCTATTAAGATAGAAAAAACCAAAATCCATGCTGTATGCCCTTGCATTGAAATAGTATCTTTAATGGCTTGTACCGTCCCGTCTTTATCAGTTCCTGTTTTGATATCTAGTAACACAGACATAAACTCTTTAAAACCACCAAGCAATCCTGTAATTTTCTTTTTAGCTTCTTCTTTTTTAATTTCTATATCGTCTTCTTTTTGGTTTTCTTCCATGAATTAATCATTAAATTACACTAAATCATCCCCAAATTGTTGCTTTACATCAGCAACTATCTGTTTAATTTCTTGTTCGTTCTTTTTAGGACAAATCAATAATACATTATCTTTTTCAACAACAATAAAATCGCTTAACCCTTGAATAACTACATGTTTATTTATTGAAGTGCTTATCATATTATTTGAAGCATCCTTAAATATAGTTTTCGCATTTACAATAGCGTTATTATCTTTATCTTTATCTAGTTTTTCATATAAAGAACTCCAAGTACCTAAATCATTCCAACCAAAATCGACTGGTAATGTATAGATGTTATTTGCTTTTTGCATAATCCCATAATCTATAGAAATATTTTCTGCTTTCTCATAATTATCCGCTATAAAATCGTCTTCAAAATCGGTATTATAAGTTGCATTTCCTTTGCAAAACAAAGTATTCATTTCTGGTAAATATTTTTCAAAGGCTGAAATAATACTCTTTACACTCCAAATGAATATCCCAGCATTCCACACATAATTACCACTGTCTAAAAACTGAATTGCCGTTTGTAAGTTTGGCTTTTCAGTAAAGCTATCCACTTTTTTAACTGATGAATTCTGATCAATTTCTTCTGATGAAAACTTTATATAGCCATAACCTGTATTCGGGTTTGTTGGTTGAATACCCAAAGTCATCAAAATGTCATTCTTTGAACATGCTTTAAACGAAGTTTGAATATTTTTTATGAACTCATCTTCATCATCTATCCAATGATCAGACGGTGCCACAATCATTACCGCATTTGGATCTTTCTGCTGTATTTTCAATGCTGCGTATAATATGCAAGGTGCTGTGTTTCGCATCGTTGGCTCTAAGAGTAGCTGTTGCTCTGAAATACCAACAAGCTGATTTAAAACCAAGTTTTTGTATGCTGAATTAGTGGCTATTAAAATATTTTCTTTTGGGATTAACTTAGAGAGTCTTTTAAAGGTTTTTTGTAATAAAGAATCTCCTTTTCCTAACATATCGTGAAATTGTTTTGGAAATTTCTTAGTACTTACTGGCCAAAATCTTGAACCAACTCCTCCAGCCATAATTACTGCATAATAATTATTTTCTTTCATATAATTTTATCTATTAAGATTGGTATTCTTCATGACATTTCAAATTTCAACAACTATTAAGAACTCAAGGAGACTCCCATTTTATAATGTTATTATATAGTGAGCATAACTTTAATTTATCAATTTTACCTCAGCATTTTGATGAAATAAATACCTTTTTTTAGTTTTAATTTCTACACATTCATATCTGGTTCGTCTTTTCTTTCCTCTTTCAAAAACACGTTTATTATGAATAAATTTACTCTTTATTGGTAGTTCAAAGATATAACTATTTCCGTTTTTCTCATCATATTGTTTCAAAGCTAATGACAAATGTACATCTGCATCTGTACTTGCCTTCGGCTTCTTTAAATAATGAGCTAAAAAAGGTACTATTTCTATAGGATAAATTTCAGGATTCAAAAAAGGCAACATTAAATACTGAAAATGTTGCTTCCATTCTAAACCATGTGGTTTTACCCTTCCATTTTTTTGATATGTAACTAAATGTGCTAACTCGTGAATTAAAGTCAATAAAAAACGATAGTGATTCAAATCATTATTAATAGTAATTTGATATTGACCTGATGATAATTTTCTAAAATCACCATGTTTTGTTTTGCGATTGTTTACAATTTTTAGTTTACAGGGGTATTGTCTCAATAAATCAATCACCTGATCAACTGATGCCAAAGGAATGTATTTTTCTAGAATTGATTTCATTTATTTCTATAGTAGTTGTCCGCAAATATAAGATACAACAATGAATAAATGGATTCACTTTACATCATATCATTTTAATAAAAAATAATCTAGCACTTCTTTTTATGGTGTGCTAGATGAAACCTGTAATACTTTTCCGTTATAAAACTGACTGCCTGTCAAGGCAAAGTCAGCAATATATTTAGCCATTGCTACCGCAGATGTTGGTGCTTTATAATCAGGAAAAGCCTCCGCTAACATTTCCGTTTGCACAGCACCTAAAGCCAAAGTGTTAAAAGCAATACCCTGTTCCTTATACTCTTCAGCTAACAATTCGAATAACGTAATCACAGCTCCTTTTGAAGAACTATATGCTGCCAACCCTGGAAATTTCATACTCCCTTGAATACCGCCCATACTACTTATAGCAATAACATGACTCTTATTTTTTAAATATGGTAATAGTATTTTTGTAAGCTCAGCTATTGCGAAAACATTTACTTTATACACTTCTAAAAAATCATTAGTCGTAGTCTCAGCAAAAGGTTTATTTACTAACTTTCCTGCATTGTGAATAATTACATCTACCGATTGCCAATGGGTTGAAACAAAATCAGAAACCTGTATTAAATCATCTGTATTACCAATATCAGTAGCAATTACATTCAAATTTTCTAAATTTAGTTTTGTTAGAGATTCTATATTTCTAGACAATGCCAACACCTGATGACCTTGTGCGGCTAAAACTTGTACCAATTCAAATCCGATACCTCTACTCGTTCCTGTAACTATAATATTTTTACTCATTATTATTTTCTAAAGATTTTTTAATCTGCTGCCATTTTTGTTTTAAAACGGTATTCTTAATAAATTTATTTTGATTATTTGCAATCTTCTCTGTGTAAATAATTCTATTTTTCAACATCGGATGATTGCTTAAATAAGTAGGAACATCAATGACAGTCTCTTTTTGTAAAATTTCAAATAACTGTGGCATTCCGTGTAAGTCTACATTACTCTCTCTCATAATATCTAATCCAAAAATATCTGCTTCTTTTTCTAAACTTCGCGTGTAAGAAAGCTGTTTAAACATATGAGCATTATCCATCAAAACTGCCGTTGCTCCATTAATATCCCCAAATAAAACTGACACAAAAATAGCACCAGAAAGGTTTCTTGCAATATTTTTAAGCACATGTCTATTCTCTATATGAGAAACCTCATGACCTATTAAAGCTGCCAATTGAGCTTCTGTTTCAATTTTTTCTAATAACGAAGAAAAGACTATTATTTTACCTCCTGATAATGCAAAAGCATTCATATCATCACTTTGCACAACATAGAGCTTTAACGGAAATGTACTTTCTATTGTCATTTCATCTGCAAATTCTTGTAATTTTTTTGTCGCAGTTTCATTTATGTCTAGTTCTGTAGACAATATTCTAAAAACATAATCGCCAAAATCAATAACATTTTTTTTTGTTAATGTTGTAGCAAACCCTGTAGCTACAGTTGGAATAATATAAAAATAGGTAGCAATTCCGACCGTTATTAATGTTAACAATAAGAAAACTATTGACCGTTTCTTAGATTTGTGCAACATCGCATCTAAAGAATTGTTTAGTTTTTTTTGGTCACTATTATTTACAAAATCAATAAATTTTTTATCAGCACTCTCAATCCTCTGAAACGGAAATAAATCTCCGTAAGTAAAAGAAATAAAATCTTTAGCATAAACTCCAGATTTTTTAATATTAGAAATTTCCCAAGACACTACCTTAGACTTATTATTTTCATTGGTATATGAAATCAAAAAAGCTAATGAATTAGCACTTAGCGTAGCTTTATGAGACCTTGAAGACTTCCCATCAAAATAATCGACTTCAAAAAACATCTTTATAATAAATCTATATCAAAGAAATCTAATGCATCATCTCCAGCGGCATCATCATAATCATCATATTCTGTTTGTTGAATTGTATCAGTATTAAACTCTCCTTCAATTTTTAAAAATCGAAAGAAAAACTTTAATGTTCTAACGGCTACCCAAGGAGTTGCAATACCTAATGTAAATAAAATTAAAAAAAAATTCACAACTACCAATTCAAAAACATCACCAGCTTCAACTTTTAATTTAAAATTTATTGTTTTTCCATCTTGAGTAATTGTTGTGTTCTCTGCATAAAATTTCCATAAATTTTTATAATACCAAAAAGAATAAATACCCAGTGTAGGATACATTAATAAAATCATTTTTAGATTTATCCAAAATAATCTACCGCCATCTCCTCTAAAATCAAAAGATAAATTGCCAAAACGCAAGTGACTAAAAATATATTTACGTATATCAACTTGAAACCAAGCTCCATAAATACCAATTGTAACTAAGGTCAATAAAACACCTTTTATATACAGCCAAAAAAACTCTACTCTATCTCCTAAATATTTAAAATGTATACCTCTCCAAGAACTTCTAGACGATCGGTACCTAACGGCACCATGAATTGCAAAAGGTACCACCAACAATAAAAACAAATAAAATATACCTATTGCAGAAAACATAAGCACCTCATTTTGAGTTTGCATAGAATAAAACAAAAAACCATAAAGTGAAATAAGAATTATATATACTTTTATAAAACCTCTAAATACTTCTTTACCTGTACCATTAAATGAGAACCTAGAATTGTCTAATGCTGTAGACTGATAATGATATTTTAAAATTTCAACTTTTGCCCAAGGGTAATACAAACCCAAAGTAAGAATTGTTAAAATAATATTTTTAAAATAAATGATTGCAAATTCAGCTCCTTTCCCTACATACTTAATTGAAGTCTTTTCTAAATGTTTTTCTGAAATAATTTCCATTGAGTTTTTTTACGATTATAATCCCTTCAAAAATGCAATTTAATTTTGTATTTTACAAATACCATGTTTTTTTATTACATTTATCAAAAATATAATCAAAATTCACCATGAAAAAAATATTATTAACTATTAGTTTACTTTTTAGTACTTATCTAATTGCTCAAAGCACTTATATTCATTGCGGAAAATTAATTGACACCAACAATGGTAAAGTTTTAAAAGAAATGACCATTGTTATAACAGATACTAAAATAACTGCTGTAAAAAAAGGATATATACAAGCTGTATCTGATCAAGATAAAACGATCAATTTAAAAAACAAAACGGTACTACCTGGTTTGATTGATATGCATGTGCATATTGAAGGTGAATATGATAAATATAGCTACACGAATCGATTTAGTCTAGATGAAGTTGATGTTGCTTTTAAATCTACTGTATTTGCTAAAAGAACCTTACTTGCAGGGTTTACCACAGTTAGAGATTTAGGTGGGTCTGGTGTTAATATTTCATTACGAAACGCTATCAATAAGGGTATTGTTATTGGCCCAAGAATCTATACTGCAGGGAAAGCAATTGCTACAACTGGTGGGCATGCTGACCCTACAAATGGAGTAAGAAAAGAACTAAGAGGTAATCCTGGACCGAAAGAAGGTGTTATCAATAGCCCTGCTGATGCCAGAAAAGCAGTAAGGCAACGTTATAAAAATGGTGCTGATGTTATAAAAATAACCGCAACTGGTGGTGTTTTAAGTGTTGCTAAAGATGGTTCTGGTCCTCAATTTACTATGGAAGAACTGACTGAAATTGTCAAAACCGCTAACGACTATGGTATGATAACAGCTGCTCATGCACATGGTGCTGAAGGCATGAAACGGGCAGTACTCGCTGGAATCACCACCATTGAGCATGGCACATTAATGACTGATGAAATAATGGATTTAATGAAACAAAAAGGCACCTACTATGTTCCAACAATTACAGCTGGAAAATATGTAGCTGAAAAAGCTGCCATCAAAGGATTTTACCCTGCTTTGGTTGTACCCAAGGCATTAGCTATTGGTCCTAAAATTCAAAACACATTTGGGTTAGCTTATAAAAAAGGAGTTCCAATTGCTTTTGGTACAGATGCTGGTGTTTTTCCTCATGGAGAGAATGCTAAAGAATTTGGCTATATGGTTGAAGCTGGTATGTCACCTATAAAAGCCATTTTATCAGCTACTTCAGTAAATGCAAAAGTATTAAAAAATAATACTATTGGAAGTATTTCTGTTGGAAGATTAGCTGATATTATTGCTACAGATGAAGACCCTACACAAAACATCCATACCCTAGAGAATGTAAGTTTTGTAATGAAAAATGGTGTAGTTTATAAAGAATAAATTGAATACCTAACTCATTGATTGGCAAATAAATTTCTTAAAACGTGCCATATTTACTTTTTTATTAAAAATGGTAATTGTATTTTTGTTGCATCTTCTTATACCAATTTAAATTTGTGATGTCGTAAAGTAATAATGAATTATTTTTTGCTATCCCGAACCTTCGGGAGAAGGAAAAATTCTTTAGCATAGCCTTAGTTATTGTAAATAATTTTTATAAAAATAGAGTGAAAAAGAAGCGTTATTATGCGACATTATAATTTTAAATTGGTATTAAAGACTAAAACATTCAAAACTTAATAGTGTATAAATATGAAAAAAGTAATCACCTTCGGAGAAATTATGTTACGCTTATCACCTCCTGGATTTTTAAGATTTTCACAATCTTCATCATTTGATGTTGTCTATGGTGGTGGTGAATCTAATGTAGCTGTCTCTTTAGCAAATTATAATATTCCTGTAGATTTTGTAACGCGATTACCAAAAAATGATATCGGACAATGTGCCTTGATGGAAATGCGTAAGCGTAATGTTGGTACAGAAAAAATTATTTTTGGAGGTGACCGCCTCGGTATTTATTTTTTAGAAACTGGAGCAGTATCAAGAGGAAGTAAAGTCGTATATGATAGAGCTCATTCTGCTATAGCAGAAATAAAACCTGGAATGATAGATTGGAAATCTGTCTTTAAAGATGCACATTGGTTTCATTGGACAGGTATAACGCCTGCTATTTCTCAAGGAGCTGCTGATGTATGTTTAGAAGCGGTAAAAGTAGCTAGTGAAATGGGCATTACCATTTCAACCGATTTAAATTATAGAGCAAAATTATGGAAATATGGCGTAGAGCCTGAAGCTATTATGACTGAGCTTACCTCCTACTGTGATATCATTTTAGGAAATGAAGAGGATGCTGAAAAACATTTCGGAATAAAGCCTGATGGGTTAGATATTACCACTCAAGGGCATGATGTAAAAGCAGAGGCTTTTTTATCGGTTTGTAAACAGATGATGAAAAAATTTCCGAAGGCTAAAAAGGTAATTACTACTTTACGCGGCTCAATAAGTGCATCGCACAATACTTGGGCTGGTGTTTTATATGACGGAACAACACTATATGAATCTCCTCAATATCAAATTACAGATATTGTAGATAGAGTTGGTGGAGGCGATTCATTTATGGGAGGACTGATTTACGGATTATTGGAACATAAAGGAGATGATCAAAATGCACTTAATTTTGCAGTAGCTGCCTCTTGTTTAAAACACACCATTAAAGGTGATGCAAATTTAGCAACGATCGAAGAAGTTGAAAAACTAATGGGTGGTGATTCTTCTGGAAGAGTAGCACGTTAAATTCAAAAAAAACAATACACAAATTCCAAAAATAGAAAATAAATTTATTAATTAAAAAAATCCTTTCCTTTGGGAAGGTTAAGATGGGATGGCAAGATTTTCAAGAATAGAAGTAGCAACAGTAATGGAGAAAACAGGACTTGTTCCTTTATTTTTTCATAACAATATTGAATTAGGAAAAAAAGTTTTAGAAGCCTGTTATAAAGGTGGTGCACGCATCTTAGAATTTACTAGTCGTGGTGACTTTGCCCACGAGGTTTTTGGTGAACTCAATAAGTATTGTGAAAAAAATCTCCCAGAAATGATTATGGGTGTTGGGTCAGTAACCGATGCAGCAGCAGCTTCTTTGTACATGCAATTGGGTGCTAATTTTGTCGTTACACCTGTTTTACGTGAAGACATTGCACTAGTTTGTAATCGCAGAAAAGTATTATGGTCGCCTGGCTGTGGTTCATTAACAGAAATAGCTAGAGCTGAAGAATTAGGTTGTGAAATAGTAAAATTATTCCCTGGCGGAATTTATGGAGCTGACTTTGTAAAAGCTATAAAAGGACCTTGTCCGTGGACAAAAATTATGCCTACTGGTGGAGTTTCAACCGATAAAAGCAATCTTGAAGCATGGTTCAACGCTGGTGTAACCTGTGTTGGCATGGGCTCAAAGCTCATTTCAAAAGAAATATTAAAAAACAAAGATTTTAAAGGATTGGAAGACAATGTTAGAGCTACTTTAGCCTTAATTCAACAACTAAAAAAATAAATTGAACAACTCTCGGGGTGTAGCTTAGTCCGGTTAAAGTGCTGGTCTGGGGGACCAGAGATCGGAGGTTCGAATCCTCTCACCCCGACAAAAGAAAGCTTTTCTTTTTTATGAAGAATTTTTTCTTTTTAAAGAGGTTTGAGCTTGCTCAATAACCGATTTGAAAAAAAAATGAAATGAACGAAGTGAATTAAGCTTTCTTTTAGCAACATCTCAATGGAGGATCAACATAGTGAATCCTCTCACCCTGACTATTAAAAACCTAAAGGTTAGGTAATCTTTAGATTTCTTTATTTAGTTTTGTTACCACTGATAAGTGAGTATAAGGAACCAAATAAAAAATGCGATAGCATTCTGGTTTTTAATGAGCATCATACCCCTTTAGGATCACGAGTAAAACGAATAATCCTCTCACCCCGACAATTAAAAACCTATAAATTAGGTAATCTTTAGATTTCTTTATTTAATTTTGTTGTGGTTATAAGCCAGCATAAACCATTCTATAAACCATTGTGGGTTAAGTCATCTCCTTTTTAAAATTTAGTTAAGTGCAAAATCTAAAAGGCAATCCCTTAAAACACTGCATCAACAATAGTCAGAAAATTAAAAAAGACTGAATGATAAAGATTGAAAGAGAAGATATTCAAATAATAAGTCAACACAGTAATTGGTCTGAAAAAAGTATCGACAAAATACTAAAACAGGAAATTTATAGTACTAAAGAATCTTGGCAAAAATTTTTAAAATTATTTTTTATCAGTTTAGGTATCAGTTTTACAACTGCTGGAATAATTTTCTTTTTTGCTTATAATTGGATTGACTTACATAAATTCATTAAAATAGGCTTAATTGAAGGAGTAATTATAATTACAATTTCAATTGTATTATTCTCTAAAATAAGCTTAGGTATTAAAAACATACTACTGACAGGAGCATCAATACTTGTAGGTGTTTTATTTGCTGTCTTTGGACAAATTTATCAAACAGGTGCTAATGCATATGATTTTTTCTTAGGTTGGACTATCTCTATAATACTTTGGGTAGTTATTTCAAATTTTGCTCCATTGTGGCTTGCTTTTATAACTTTAATAAATATAACATTCATCTTATACTCGCAACAAGTTGCTTACGAATGGTCTGAAGTTTTTGTTTTCACCATACTTTTTATAATCAATATATTATTTTTAACAATTGTATTACTTGGTAAAAAAACTACAAAGGAAATTACCGCCCCTTTTTGGCTCACTAATCTAATAGCATTCGCATCAATTTCCTTTAGCACAATAGGAATTAGTATTGGTGTTTTTGACCAACAACAAACGCCTTTCTTTGTATTAATAATAATTACATCTATATTCTATGGTATTGGAATTAATTATGGTCTAAAAGTGAAAAATATTTTTTACCTTTCTACTATTCCTTTTAGTATTATCATTATTATTTCTGCTTTCCTCATAAAATTATCAGATGACGCAAGCATGTTTATTATCATCAGTTTATTCGTTATTGCAAGTGTAACACTTATAATTAAAAACCTAATTAACCTACAAAAAAAATGGATAAATTAGCTAGTAAACAAGCCTTATTAGATAGAATTCGTTTGTCTGAAGGTGCCAAATTTGAATGCAATGAAAAAGCTATCCTTAATGAATATCACATACAAGAAGAAAATAAATCTAGCTTAGCAATTAAAATACTTTCTGTTTTTGGCGGTTTTTTAGCAACTTTTGCATTTCTTGGTTTCTTGTTGGTTGCTGGTCTCTATGATTCTGAACTCGGATTATCAATATTCGGAATAGGGTTTATAATTTTTGCTATTTGGCTAAATAAAGAATATGACAAACTTATCATTGATACATTTAGCATATCCACATATGTTATCGGTCTTGCATTACTTGCTTTCGGATTAATACAGTTGAATATTGATAAAAATATTGTTGTAATATTTATTAGTATTATAGCCATCAGCTCTTTGATTATAACACAAAATTACATCTTATCATTTATCTCAGTACTAACGATTAGCGGCAGTTTTCTTACCTTAATAATTTCTAATGATTTATACAATTTAATTCATCTATATATTGCAATTAACATTTTAATACTGTCATATTTATTCCTTAACGAATCAAAAATAATTTCATCAAACATAAAATTATCAAAACTGTATAACCCAGTTAGAATTGGGTTGGTATTCTCATTATTATTTGGACTTGTTACAATTGGCAAAAGACATTTGATTCCTATTTCACAAAATTACATTTGGCTGTCATCAATTGTAATGTCTCTTGTTATTATTTATTTAGTTTATATTATTAGTAAACTCAATGAAATTGAGTCGCTTAAAAGCAAAATATTAATCTATTTTTTAAGTAGTATAATACTAGTATCAACCATATATTCTCCTGCCATTTCTGGCACAATTATTATTGTTTTATTAAGTTTTTTGGTTAACTACAAAACTGGATTGGTCATAGGAATAATTTCATTTATATATTTTATATCACAGTATTATTACGACTTAAATTTCACATTATTAACCAAATCAATTATTTTATTTTCGTCTGGAATTGTATTTCTCTTATTTTATTTCTTCACCACAAAAAAGCTAAACCTCAATGAAAAAATATAAGTGGATAATCATTCTTATTAATCTAATAATTTTACTTGGGCTGTTCAACAACTCAATAATTAAAAAAGAAACATTACTCTCTAATGGAAAACTTATTTTATTAGAATTAGCACCAGTAGACCCTAGATCATTAATGCAAGGTGATTATATGAGGTTAAGGTATACTATTTCAGAAAATATTAAATATGACACCATTTCTAAAAGAGGATTTTGTGTTGTTAAATTGCAAAATAATGGAATTGCAAAAAGAGTTAGAGTTCAAGATAATAGAACTCCAATAAATGAGAAAGAATACCTTATAGAATATACTTCCAAAAGTTGGAGAGAGATAAATATTGGAGCTGAATCATTCTTCTTTCAAGAAGGGGAAGCAGAGAAATATGAAAATGCTAAATATGGAGGAGTAAAGGTAGATAATCAAGGAAATAGTCTTCTGATTGGTTTATATGATGAAAATAGAATAAAAATAGAATAAGTTTCACCTAATTATACATGCCTTAAAAAAACCTAATTATTCAAAATTTTATTTTTATTGAGAGTTTTTAGCTTAACAATCAAGGAAACTTCAACTCAACATCTTTTACATAAATATTTTTAGTCAATACTATAATTGTAAGAAAAATTAAGGAAATATTATCATTATGGAAAATAATAACTTACATTAGTCAAGTCATAAACAAAAAATGAAAAAAGATTCTCCTAATTATCAATTTTACTTTAATTCTTTAAAGAAGTCATCCATTTATTCTAAGTTATCAGATGAAATAATAGATGGATTTTTAAATAATTTTCACCTTGAAACATGGTCTAAAGGAGAATTGTCTTTTGGAGACGACAAAACGTTACACACATTTTATTTTGTTGTTTCAGGTAGAATAAAAATGTATAGACTTCATCCAAATAATGGAAATGAGTTTATATTATATCTAAATGCACCTGGAGATATTTTTGATGTTATCTGCTTACTCGATGGAAAAAAACATGACATTCAAATGGAAGCATTAGATGATGTTACGTTATTGGCCGCTCCTATTGAAATGGTGAGAAATTGGATTTTAAGACATCCCGATTTTAATAAAATATTTTTACCTTACTTAGCTGATAAGTTTAGAAAAATGGAGGAAAAAGCAAATGATCTTGCTCTTTTTGACACTTGGACTAGAACCCTAAAACTTTTTGTTAAACATACAAAAGCAAATATACATGGGTCTGAACTTAAATTAATCAATAACTTATCTCATAGTGAGATTGCTAAAATAATTGGCACTTCAAAAAATGTAATTAATCGACATATCCAACGGTTAAAAAATGATAACATATTACATATAGATCGCAAACATATTGAAATTAAAAATTTTCAAGGGTTATTAAATAAACTCAAAGAACATAAATTTCTATTGTAATCATAGAACTTGCCTATTGAACAACTCCAAAATATAGGCTAAAATTCAATTTTGATTACAAAAGTCATACAGTAATCAATTCAAATAATTTTTCTGCCAAATTCAAAATACTTTTAAAATTTTGTTAAAATACTTTTTAAGCCCCTTTAGGTGTTTTCAGACAAGAGTTTCCATAATACCTTTGTACTGTTAATCATCACTTAAATGGATAAATTATGTCAGTCAAAGAAAAACTCAAAACAGAAGTTTCAAAAATAATTGAAAAAGGGAGAGATATTGATCATGAAATTATTGGAATATCAAAAGAAGGGTTTAAAAAAATTCTTAACAAAAGCGAAACTACTGCTGCTGCATTAAGAGAACATTCTAAAGCAACACTTTCAAGTGTTGACGAAGGTTTTGAAAACGCAAAATCAAAAACAAAAAAATCGTTAAATCACTTAAAAGAAGCAAGTGTTGAAAAAGGAAAAACTATTGCAAAAGTTGCCCATTCTTTAGTTGAATTGACGAAAGAAAAAACTCAAAATAACATTCAAATTGCTAAAGAAAAAGCAGAAATAACAAAGCATCAATTAATTAATGAAGCTAGTAAAGTAAAAGGCAAGATGAAAGATGTAAAAGAAGCTTCTAAAGAAGAGGTTTCAAAAGCACTACATGATTTACATAAGTACAACATTGAAGCTAAAGATAAAATTGAAGCGGTAGGAAAAGGAATTAAAGATTTTATAAAAGAGAAGTCTAAAAACCTAAAAGAACATACGATAAACGATTTGCATAAGGTAAAAGATAAAAGTAAAGAAGCTGTTAAGCATCTTGAAACAAGTGCCAAAGACCATACTAAACAATGGGTTAGTTCTTCATTGTCAGGAACATCAGAATGGCTAAATAAATTATCAAATAAAGTTCAGAATAAATAATTATTATAACAATAAATAAAATGTCAAAAAACAAAGAAAGTGTAGCAGTTGCAGTATGCAAAACGCACACAGAAGCAGAACAAGTAGTAAAAGAATTACAACAATCAGGATTTGATATGAAGAAATTATCAATTAT
>JAMONB010000378.1 GCA_027066745.1 Flavobacteriaceae bacterium | reverse complement strand
TCATTTATTGTTTTCCAATTATTTATATGAATAGGCTCTTGATTTGAAATGGGTTCAATGACAATTTCTTTCAATATGCCATTCGCTTTTGGTTCCAATAAGGGTTTGCTACTGTCTGCTGTTAGCACTATTTTTTTATAGAATTTCTCTTTAATTACTATGTTCGGCTCAAACATCTTGTATTCTTTAAGAAACTTTACTATTTTTTCTCGCTCCCCTTCTTGTAAATCTTGTCTTTTCTTTACTTTCTCCCCACTTAAAATATTTTCACCTTCTAATGGTATAGCACCACTTGCAAATTGCCTTCTCATATTGTAATACCTATTGTAGGTAAGTACAAAAGCATTATTCGTACTTGGAATCGTTGCCTTGGAGACTTGACCAACTCTAAAAAATTTATCTTTTTCACTAAAAAGTGCTGGATACCCTATTTTTAAAACTTTAGGTTGCTTTTGTTTTACTTTAAAATAGACCTCATTTTCATTCTCTTGTTTTGCAGTGTTTTTCACCCAATTATCATCCAATGAAAATACAAGATCATAACGATCATCTTCATCAGGTTTATAATAATAAAGTTCAACTTCGTTGGTTATTGTTTTATTTTCACGACCATATAAGGCAAAAGGCTGCATTTGCTCTTCTCTAGGGGAAAGGTGTAATTTATTATTCTCAATGGTATAATTCCCATAGATTTCTAAATCTACCGAGCCAAAAATAGCCGAATAGTAAAAGGTATTATTATCTAACAAAAATAGCCGTGCAGCCATTTCAAATTCCGATAGATTATAATAGCCTTCTAAGGTTTTTGAGTTTTGTGTGAAGCCAATTATACTAAAGACTAAAAAACAGATTGTTGTGATTTTTTTCATAATTTTTTATTTTTTTGGCCAAACAAGATCTCCTTCTGCTTCTTTCGGATTCTTTGGGCTTGTTCCTTGTAGGGATATAATATAATTTGTAAGTAGCTTAATTTCTTCATCGGTAAGTGTACTTTTTCCCCAAGATATCATACCCTTACCTGGTCGTCCGCCATAATATATGGTATTGTATATATTCTTTTCGCCTCCACCTAGTATCCACTTGTTATCGGTTAAATTTGGACCAACTGATCCGCCACCATCTTCTAAATGGCAAGCAGTACATGTTTTAGTTCTAAATAATACCTTTCCTTTTGCTAAATGCTCTGCACTATTTAGCGTAGCTATATCTGGTTGATATTCAAAAGTTCTAAAGGGTAAGCTAGACCAATTCTTTAGTTTTTTTGCAGTTTTTGGTCTCGTTAAAATTAATTGTACTAAGCCTTTTTTATCAAAGCCTTTCATGGGTCTTACAGCCAACTGAATTATCTTATTGCCATCTCTCCATTCTAAATTATTTTTTATGGTTCTAGCATTTCCTAACTTTAAATTAAGATATTCTACAAAAGGAAGTAGTTCTACATAATTATATGCTTTTTGTCTAGTAGCAATAGCTATTACCTCTCCTTTATTAGTTGTAAGAACCTCTAAGTTTGAGAAAGATAATTGGTTAAGTTTTATTGTATTCCCTAAGGTTATTGGTTTTCTATAAACGAATAGCAGTGTTCTATCTTCACCTTCGTTTAATAAATCTAAATTGCCTTGATCATATTGCATGCCTCCCCGTGCAGTAATAAGTGTATCTCTATATGCACGTTTATTGGCAATGGCACCTTTATAAAATTCTTCTGGCTTAAAGGTTTTAAAATTGAAATTTTCTAAATCAATATGATCTTCAGGATATGTTTTTTTCTGTTTGAAATTTGGAAACCGAAGCGATACTTTGGTCATTAATTTTTTGTCAATAATGGCGTCACCAGATTTAGGGTACAATACAAAATAGACATTTTCTAAAAAGTTGTTTTTCATAGTTTCCCCTTCCAAACTTGCAATTGCGAATTCTTTTCTTACTAAATTTTTATCCTGTGAAGGGAGCTTTAACAATTGCTGGTATAAATCATAATGTTTAATATAACCATACATTCCTTCTTTACTCATATTATAAGTATCTGGTATATCTCCAGGGTATCTCAAAGCACCAGCAGTTCCATAAGCAAAACAGTGAAGCTCCCCTTCCTTTTCACTTCCAACCTTTAGAAATGCATCTTTATCAGCAAAAAACGAAATCATTGATCCTTTTTCCTCTTCCACATAAAAACGTATGGAAAATTTTTTGTTTTTAAGGTTAATAGGAATTGTATCTCCCTTAACTTCAAATTCTTTACCATCTTGATAAATGGTTACGTTATTTTGTTTGCTTTGCGAAAAAGCAGTCATACTTAATAAGGTAAAGTAGATTATGATACTATTTTTCATTTTTTTGAGTTTTTTAACTACTAAAACAATGTTATTCTAATTCTAATTCGGTTGTTATGTCGAGTTTATACTCTGACTTGGCATCTTTTAATTGAACACTTAACTTATACGGATTGTAAATCTGACCATCACCAAAGGTTAAGGTAATAGGTATTTGTCCTTTGGTAAATGTTGTAGCATCAATTCCGTTACTATATTTTTCATATAAATTGGGACTTGAAATAATCATGTTTCCTTTAGCATCGGTAAGAAGTAATGAGAGTGCTGGAAATATTTTTTCGTTTTCTATTTTTAAACCGTCAATACCTTCTAGTACCAGCAAATATTTTTGTTCTTTACTCATTTTATTATCAGAAACTACTTTGTTTTCACTTTTATTCCAAATAAAAATAGATGTATAGCTAATGTTTGTTGACTTGATCTTTAATAATTTATTCTCTTGAACTGTAAAAGGCATGTTGTAGGTAAATTTCCCTTCTCCTTTGGTATCCCAAATAGTAAGTTGCACCTCGTATTCTTCATTATTTTGATATGGAAAACTGGTGATTAAATTGGCTCGTAATTGTAAGGGAGAAAGGTTAGTACCTTCGGTCAAATTCAATAAATTGGGCTCAGAAAGTACTATCTGGTTCTCTTTCTTGACCACAACCATAGATATTTCAGGGTACACCTTACCGTTTTCTTCTTTAAAGCCGCTAATGCCATCAAAAACAAAATCAACCTTTTCACCATAGGTAAAGGTGTTTCTCTTTTCTGTTTTTCCGTTGATTTGAATGCTGACATCATCGCATCCTAAACCATCACCTCTAGAGGTTGCTCCTGTAATTAAATCTTTATTGATTGATTGGTTAAAATTACATGCACTAAATACTAATGCTATAAATAGGATTTTAATTGTATTCATAATTTATGTTTTTATTCAATTGAAAAATAACGTAATCTTATTTTTTGCAGTTGTTTTTCGAATTTAGGGTTTGCTATTAATATTTTTGTAATTACTCTTGAATTTTCTGATAGCTTTTCTTCTTCAAATCCTTCAATTTTACCTAAAGAAAGCTGAATTATTTTAGTGTCATTTCTCCATTCTGTAGCATTGTCTAAATCCTTGCCTTTTTTTGAAATCGTATTAAGATACTGTGAGAAATGTTGTAGTGCAGGTATTTTATTTCGATAATCTTCTATATATATGGCCATTAATTCGCCTTTACTAGTGGTAAGCACTTTCATAGAAGGAAAAGCTAGGTCATCATATGCTATTGTATTTCCAAATTTTAAATGCTTAGAATAACTAATTATTAGCTCTTTATCTTCATCTTTTTCTACATTTATAGCATATTGAAAACCTTTTGCTGTAAGACTATCTCTAGACACTCGCCCATCAGCAATTGCTTCTTTATAAAAGGATTCTGCATCAAAAGTTTCGAAATTCAAATTTTTTAAATCGAAATGGTCTTCTGGATAAGTCTTTAATGGTTTAAAGTCAGGAAAATGAAGTGTTATTTTGGTCATTAATGTCTTATCTATTTTAGGAGAATGTAAATTAGGATATAATACCATATAAAGATTCTCTAAGAAAAAATCTTCCATAGAAATTCCTTCAATATTTGTAATTACCAATTCTTTTCGAAGTAAATTTTTATCCGTTGAAGGTAAATCTGTCAAAACATAATCAAATAAATAATGATGTCCTCTAAACCCTAATGTAACTCCATTTATATAATAGGTCTTATAAATGTTTCCAGGTCGAACTCCAGCATAAGAAGTGCCGCCTGAAAAACAATGTTTTTCTCCCTCTTTCTGATTACCAGTAAGTTCGAATGCCTTTCTATCTGCAATAAAAGCTAGTAAAGCTGTTGGATTATCCTTTTCTACATAAAAACGAATCGAGAATTTTTTATTTTTTAGTTTAATAGGTATAGTATCTCCCTTTACTTCAAATTCTTTATCATCTTGATAAATGGTTACGTTCTTGGCTAAAGTTTGACCTTCTATTGCCTGAAATGTTAGTAATAGCAAAAAGAAAATTAAAAGGGTATTGGTTGATTTCTTCATTTTTAAAATTTTATAGTTGGCTTTTAAGCATTCCCATATTTCACCAAATACTCATGCAATGTCTCCTTTAACGTACTTCTTGAAATTTCAAGTATTAAAGGATCTATTGAAATAGGTGTTTCACGGATAGCTAGTATACGTTTCATATTTTTTTTGACTTTTTCATCTTGTTGTTTTTCAATAAAGGCATCTACATTTTTTAAGCGGATGAGTATGGTATGATGGTTGTTTAAATTAAAATCTGTGTAACCTTCTACTTCTGTCCATTTCACAAAACCATTGGTTTTTGGATTAAACATCAAACCTTCTTTAGTTAGTATGATTCTAGGCCCTTTCAACAATAGCAATGCGGCAAAACCTCCAATAAGGATAATGATACCCATGCCTAAAAAAAGATAGGACAAGCCTTTTGAAAAGTATAGTAAACCAAATAAACTTTGGGTAAAACCTATAAGCGTCAAAAGAGCACCTAAGATTATGAGCCCTATATTTTTTGTTTTACTAATCGATATTTCTAATCTGTCTTCCATATTATTATTTATCTAAAATGTTAAAAATTAATTCACCCGCCGATTCACCATTTTGAACTGTCTGTCTCTCCCAAAAAGCACTGGGGTTGATACTTATTTCTGATGCTGAATTAAATGAATGTTTGCTTTCATTAATTGGACTGTATGGGTCAACATATTCACCGTTTGTGGAATTTGCCACCGAACTTTTAACAACAGTGATATGCTCTTTAGAGATGCTCTTTATTTTATAAACAAAGTTTGTTGTTTTAATAAGATCTCCTTCACCAAGTTTAGATAACAGAATGTTCTTTTCCGTAGCTGTTTTCAAACCAAAAGTAGTATTGAACTTAGGACTTGACATTAGTATAGAAAAAATAGAATACAAAAACATTCCTACTGTAAACAGTACTAAAAAATATAAGATATACAAACCGGTTTTAGAGACTTTATGCTGTGCTAATAATTCTTTTGCGGCTGATTTTGTTTGGGCATTCCATTTTCGTTTACGAATTTTTTTACCTGTTAGGTTACAGCGTACCTCAGCATATTTTTTTCTGACTGGTAGAAAGAAAAATCTAACATCTCTTTGCCTTACAAAAAGAGTTGCACTTCCTTCTTTACAAACATTAAATATTTGATGGATTGGGGTTTCTAGTACACTGTACTCTTGTACGCTTACAAACATGGTTTAGTTTTTAAAATTATTTATTGTTATTTATATGGCTACCTTAGTTCATTTAACAGATTGGTAGCGTATTAATTATTACCAAATTAGCGGTTCAGTATCTTGCCAAATTACCCAACGATTGGTTTCTTTTACATTCATATCAGTCACTAAGGTTTGATCTCTTTCTGTAGCGGTTAGGTCAAACTTGATAATGTATCCTGAAAAAGTACCTACAACTAAGTGTTTTTTATCGGCAGAGAAATCCATACTCATAATGGTGCCACCTACATGTAAATAGGCTTTATCTTCTGGGTTTTTAGGATTGATATACCAGATATACCCATTGTTTGCTCCTAACAAATAGCCTTCTTTATAAGGTAGAATTGAAAAAATCCAGATATTATCATTCATTTGATCAAAACGGTCGTCAAAATCTTGATACCAAGAGGTATTTGCTTCTAATGGTAAATGCTTTAAATCCATTCCAATCACACCACTTTGTTGGTAATGGCATGAAGCTAATGCAATGTGCTCTAACTTATCATGAAAACCAACAGCATGTGGATATTCTGACCGTGCTTGTATTTTACTTGTCAATTCAAACTGCTTGTTTTTCTCTTCGAAAATAAAGTGCTCACTCATTTGAAATCCTGTCGCGATCTTAGTGTTGTCAGGAGAAAGTGATGCATGAAAATAGTCTAAACTGACTTCAAAAGTTTCGTCTTCATCATATTCTTCATAGAAATTTTCTATAAATTCTGGAAGCATTTCTTGCGTTGGTAAGATACATTCGCTACCTGTTTCTCCC
>JAMONB010000377.1 GCA_027066745.1 Flavobacteriaceae bacterium | reverse complement strand
TAAAAAAAGCTTAAACAAAGCAGAACTATAGTAGGGTAATTAACAGGTTTTTTTGCAAAAAAAAGAGCTTAGAGAGCTCTTTTAAATTATATGGTGCCGGCACGCGGAGCCACATATTCACTCCACACGATTTCGCAAAGTGCCAAAATAACCCGTAAAAGCCCGTGATATATAGGTTTTAGGTGTTATACGGTTTCAAATGATTTCATTGCAACCCGTGATATTTGTTGGTACAATTGTTGGTACAAATTTTCACAGCTATAAAATGAAACTAACAAATTCTGAAATTAAGAACATAAAACCAAAGAATAAAATCTTAAAACTTACTGATGGCAAAGGCTTAAACCTTACGGTTCACCCTAACGGCTCAAAGTATTGGCGGTTAAACTACCGTTTTGCTGGCAAACAAAAAACTTTAGCACTAGGTGTTTATCCATTTGTTACATTGGCACAAGCACGGGTTAAGGCATTTAATGCCAAATCTTTACTTGCTCAAGACATAGACCCAAGCGAAGTTAAGAAAAAGGAAAAAGCAATTGCTAAAGGCACCAACTCTTTTAAAAGCATTGCTCAATTATGGTTCGATACTAAAAAACGTAAATGGTCAGATAGTCATGCTAAATATGTTTGGAAAACCCTTGAGGATAATATTTTTAAACACATTGGAAACAAATCAATAGAAACTATCAAATCATTAGATGTAACAAAAGCCCTCAAAGTTATTGAAAAACGTGGTTCCCTTGAACAACTAAGCAAGATTAGACAACGGTGTAACAATATTTTTATCTATGCCAAAGCAAAGGATTTAATCGAATCGAATCCAGTTGAAGGTTTAGAAATAATATTAAAAGAACACACTGCTAAAAACTTCAACCATATTACAATTTCAGAATTACCCGACTTGTTAAATGACATTAAGGTACTCAAAGGTGAACCAACAACAAAAGCTGGTTTAGAGATAGCCATACATACTTTTTTAAGAAGTAGTGAAATTCGTTTTTTAACTTGGGATGATATTAAATTTGATGACAAGCTTTTTATCATTCCAAAAGAACGCATGAAAATGAAACGTGACCACATTGTGCCAATGAGCAATAAGGTCATGCAAGTATTAAAGGATTTAAAAAAAATCACAGGTCAATATAAATACGTCTTTGCATCATCAAACAAACCACAAGAAAAGCCCATGAGTGAAAATGCCATGTTGTACGCTCTTTATCGCATGGGTTGGAAAGGTCGCACAACGGTACACGGCTTTAGACACCTAGCAAGTACTACCTTGCGAGAATTAGGCTTTAAAAGGCAAGTGGTTGAAAAGCAATTAAGCCATGAAATAAAAAACAGGGTAGAAAGTGCTTATAATAAAGCTGAATATTTAGAAGAAAGAACCAAGATGATGAATGAATGGAGTTCTTTTATAGAAAATGCCAATGGTAAAATCATACCTATTAAATCTAAAACATTAAAGGCAAAAAATTAGGTTGTTTTATGATGAAATTTCATTATTCTTTTAAAACATACAATGATATGTTCCACTCAAAATATAATGGCATTTGTTTAGAAGCATTATTTTATGATGCCTATAAGGGGGTTGAGTTGTCAGTTGTAGAAATTTTTGATTATTATTTCATCTATGAAAAAACTCTTAGGCAAAGTATAAAAGTACCAATTAAAAACTATATTTATGACAGGATGAAGAAATTGATTAATGGAGATATAACAGCCAATCAATTATTAAATCCAAATGGTGGAAAATCTTTAAAAACTCTACACCCTAATAGTGAAAGAAGCTCCCTTTTGTTACATTATCAAGATATTAAAAGCTTGTACAAAAAAACTAACGAAGAATCTTTTAATCTTGCAAACAGTAATCCAAATGAAAGAGTTAAATATAAGAGTTTTGAAGCTACTTTAACTTTGTATAAAAAAAGAAAAAGTCGTTTATTTAAGGTAGAAAATTTATTCAAAAAACTCTACTATCCTCACAAACCATATATAGATACAAAGCATCAAATTGAAGTACATGATAAAATCCATAGTAAATTAAATGAAATTTACAAAGATGTTTCTAAACTTCCCTAACTATAAACTCGAATAATTAGGGTGTATTTACTTCCGCAATTCCAATCAAATATAATGCAATCTCTTTAAAATGAAACCGCAAGAGGTAGCACAAATATGCAAGAACAAACTCAACTTATTAGACCTTTAAAAGTATGTCAACAATTAGCAATATCTTCAACTACATTGTGGAGGTTGGTCAAAGCTAAAAAGCTAAATGCACCAATTAAAATATCAAGTAGAGCAGTTGCTTTCAAATCAACAGATATAGAAAATTATATCAATTCAATATCGGAGATTAATAACAATGCAAACAAATAAATATTCTCAATATTATATTCAATCCAATAAAAAAGCACGGAAAGTTTCGACCCTTGCCCGTGCTTTTAATTTGTCTATTCAACAAAACCAAGAGGTACTACAAAATGAAATTTCATAATACAACTAGGAAGTCACATTGTAACATTAATCAATCACCAAGTCATGAACAAGTAAAAAAGGCGGTTAAGAGTCGTAAAAATCAAAAGCAAATCATTCTTAGTTATTTGATTAAATATGGCAAAATCACCACGTTAGAAGCCCATAAAATGTTTATCCTTGCACCAGCCGCAAGAATTAAAGAATTACGTGATATTGGTTTCAACATTTCAACGATTAAAAACCATAACATGAATGGAATGGCTACTTATGTTTTAGAAAATAGCGAGGTGAACAATCATGAGTAACATATTAACTCACACAAAGTTTAAAACTAAAAGTAATCTACTAGATGATGAACCACTAATAAAAAATGGTGTTTATCCAGTCATTTATCATTCACACTATTTTACCAATAAGTTTGGACGTGATTTATTAGTTTTACAATTTCAAATTGCAGAACTCAATGAAGAACATAAACACTCACTTTTTAGTATGTGGTTGAATGTTAAAAACTATTCCAAAAACAAAAAAGGGCAAATTTTTTTCAAAGTTTCTAAAAGTAGTAAACTTGCTGAAATATGGGTAAAGATTTTTCCAACACAAAAAGTTAAGCGATGGGATAGGTTGCCATTAAGTCAATTAAATAGTTTAATTTTAGATGCTAAAATTGAAGAAGGTAAAAGAAACTATAAACAAAAACTAATTCATAAAGACTTACGAATTTCTAAAATCATGGATTTATCATTACCCAATACTTTGCCATAACTAATTATTCTCAATGTACTTTTCTCCATGCTATGACTTAGTTTAAACAGTTTTGTTTATTATCAATAATAGAGTAGAGAAGAGTGCAGTTGAGAAGAATAGAATTGAATGGAAAAGATATATTAAAGAGTAATTCAAAAAATTATGTTTTTTAACTAAATTAGCCTAATGATAAGAAATTGTAGATGGCTATAAATCAACGCACTTCTACACCCTAGAACTGAATTTAATTATTGAGGTTCTAGGGTATCATTGATTATAAAGAATATTGGTTATTCTTTATTTTTACAAATAGTGTCCCAAAAAAAATCAAAAACTCCTTCACTACTTGAGCCACTAACGGTTGTTGCATTAGCTTTACCAAAAGAATAATAGTATCTTTCAAATCCAGTATAGGCACCATAAGAATTTTTACTATTTACTTCACCACAAACACCAACGTGATGACTGGTTGTTAAACTTGAATTGTGGTAAATAACCTCATTTCTAAATTTGGCTGAATCAGGGTCTTTGAAATTTATAACAACGCTTTTCCTTGCTTCTGCAATGTAATCACGTTCACCAGTGCTTTTTTCATCAACACTTGAAGCATTCTTTGCATTTTCATCATAACAAGCCAACCTTGCAATGTCATTATCAATAGTAGAGCAAAGTTCTTTTGCTGATATGTTAAATGATACAACTAATAGAATAATATATTTCATAATGTGTTCCTTTTGTTTAGTTAATTTTTTTTACAGCTTTCAAAAACTCTTGTAGTTTTTTAATCTTTTTGCCTTTGATATTAATGGTTAAATCTTTGGCACTTCCTTTTATTCTTATCATGACTTTATTTTTCGTATCTGCAATTTTTTCTAATATGCTTAGTGGTACCATATAGCCAAATTGACACATCCAGCCACCATATTGTGAACTGGTTTCTGCATGGGTATCAAAATAGGTTAAATCGTACTTATAAAAGTCTTTGTTGATTTTGATAAGTAAGGATTTTTCTTTGTCTATGCTGTTTAGTTTTTTGGTGTAGTACTTTCCCATGATTGAATAAAACCCATGGTCAAAATCTTCCAATTCCAAAATCTCTAAAAGTTCTTGATTGTCTTTTTGTTCAAAGTCTTCACCAATAAATATACGAGATGCCCATAAACGTCCATCATCACCACCAAACATTCTACCACCAGCCGCAGTACCAGCTTTAGCAAAAACTTTACCAATATATGTTTTTTGATTGTTGAATTTATCAACTTTCAATTTGTATGGTTTGGCTGAACAAGTTAGAGAAACTAGCAAAGCAAGACAGGTAATTACTTTCATGAGGTTTACTCCTTTAAATTTAGTGAGATTAGATGATACCAAAAACACAAAAGCAATTTAAATAAACAAATTGAAAAAAGTAAATTAATTACAGATTTTGTTGTTTTAGCTAGTCTTTAAATTCTCATTTTCGTTTCAGATAGTTTCATACGGCATTATTTTGATTTTGAATTGCTCTATTATTTCAGTTAAAAGCTATATATATGGTCATTTGCGTGTAGTTAATTGACCTATAAAATGCATGATGTCAATTCACTTTCTTGTTTTTTTTACAAAATAAAACCATGTAACTTGTTGATTTACTTGCAAATATTCAAGATTTAAATAGTCTGAAAATAATAATTCTATTATGTTGTTGCCCTATAGAGATTTTGTAATCTGCCGTTATCTTGCGGTCTATAGCACCCGTAAACCGCAAGCCACTGGAAGTACCTTTTTTATTTAACTTTAAGTTTTGTTCGTGCTACTTCACACTTACTCTCGGTGAATGTCTTTGATTGTTTGTTATAAACTGAATATGAACCACCTCCAATATCAGATGTTAAACTGTTTATGTTTTGTAAATTCTTACAATTTGTTTTATCAAAATATTCACTATAAATAAAAACTTGTTTAATGATATTTTGAATGAATGTATCTTTAATCGAAAAGAATAGTAAACTACCAGAAATTAGGAGTATCAGAATTAACTGTTTTACTTGCTTAGTAAAGTTGATTTTTGCAATGTTAAAATCGACTGATAAACTCGGTTGGTTTGTTTGTAATAAAATCAATTTTAATAATGATTTTATAATAGGTTTAATATCACCATAAAAGCCTAGAAGGACTGTAATTATAAACTTAATAAGAGTATAGACTAATGCTAATAATAACCAAGAATATGGTATAAAAAACAATTTTAATACTATTTTACCATCACTAAAATATTTAGAGTCTATATCCGTATTTTCATTTATAAATCTTGATATAAGTATTTCAGAAATTGAATAAACAGTAAATAATAATGAAGCAACCAATATTTTAAAAACAGCTTTATCTTTATATTTATTATAAAACTTTTCTAGTTTTTCAAGGCTTTCAAAAACATACCCAAATATAAAAGAAATGACAACAAACCACGTAAATATAATATTTAGGTAGTAAATAAATGAACCATCATTTGGGAGAGAAAATAATATACCTTTGCTATGTTTATATGAGATAAATGCCAATGGTAGTACAAATATAAATGTTAGAATTGAACCAACTCTATAAAACTTGTCATATATTGGAAAACATATGTAATTATAATTTATATTGTTCAAGTTAGTCTTTAACTTAGGGTATGAATTATTAAACAATTTTATTAGCTTCTTTGTCTCTCTATTTATAAGCTTCAATGTACTAATGGCTAGTTTAGTGATTCTATCTATTCTTAACTTTGATTCTTCTTTAGTTTTTCTCATAACAAATCCGTTGATAATTAATTAGTGGAGTATTTTAAAAACTATAGAGTGTAATATTTTATAACAGGTAAAACACATAATAGCTTTCATATAATATTATAAGGTTTCATTTGCTTTCTTAAAGATTATAAGGAAAAGATAATAGAATCAAGGCGTTAAAGCCCTAAAGTGGCAAATTTAAAAGTTGGTATAATTGTTGGTACAAATTATCGCAAGGTGCGATTTTGCCTTATATATCAAGGAGTTATGTCAGGAAATGGTGCCGGCACGCGGAGTCGAACTGCGGACCTACTGATTACAAGTCAGTTGCTCTACCATCTGAGCTATGCCGGCTTTGAGGTTGTGCAGTATAGAGAGGTTTAATTATAATTTCAAATGTTTT
>JAMONB010000376.1 GCA_027066745.1 Flavobacteriaceae bacterium | reverse complement strand
CTGGCTTGCATTTAAGAGAACAAATTGAAAAATATTCTAGGTATTGGAAATGGTTTTTATTAGCTATATTTCTTACTTTTCTTTACACTTCTTTCAACTTAAATTTTCAACGTTATAATTACGAAGCACAGAGTACCATAAAAATTAAAAACGAAAAAAACGGAGATAAATCTGCAATGTCTGCTTTTCAAGATATGGGTATAATGAGTGGTGCTGGCAAGAATAATATTGATGATGAAATAGAAGTTTTACAATCTAAATCTTTAGCAGCTGAAGTCATACAGTCACTTAAATTAAATGTTGAGTTTTTTACTAAGAAAAATTCACTTAGTGCTTTTCTTGATGATAAACTTGGGTTTACCACTAATTTTTATGAGACTGAAAATTACGAGAATCCTCCTATAAAACTTAACTTTTTTATTAGCGATTCCGTTTTATATGAAGTTGATTCTGAGTTCATTATAACTATTAATTCTCCTAACAAATATACATTTAGCAATCCAGACAAGTCTGTAGTTAAAACACAATCATTTGGAGAAAAAATCACTACAAATTTTGGTGATCTTATTATATTACCAAATGTAGATTTACAAAAAAACAATTTGATTGGAAAAGATGTTTTAGTCCGTATATCTTCTGTGAAAAATTTAGCAAAAGCCTATGTGTTAGGGTTAAATATTGAGCCTATTGCTGAATTTTCAAATGTTATAAAGTTAACCGCTTCTGATAGTCATAGAAAAAGAGCAGAAGATTTTTTAGATGAATTGGTAGCAAAATATAACAATCGCTCAATCGTTTTGAAAAAACAATTAACGAAAAGCACCTCTGATTTTGTTACTGAAAGGTTACGAATTATTTCTGAAGAGTTGTATGATGTTGATCAGGCTGCAGAATCAGTTAAATCTCGATATGGAGCGTCAGATGCCGCTTCAAGTGCAGGGATAAACCTACAAGCTGGACGACAAATAGAACAAAACATTGTTGCTGCAAGCACCCAATTAGAACAAATTACTGCAATAAAAGGTTTTGTTTCTAATAAAGGTAAAAATGAAATTATACCAAATGTAGGTATTGTAGATCCTACTGTAGCTAATAATGTAGACAAGTATAATGAATTGATTTTAACTAAGAATAATTTACTAAAAAATTCTACTGAAAAAAACCCTATTGTTGTAAACTTAACTGACCAGATAAAATCTTTAGAAAGCAATATAAAACAAGGTTTAAATAATGTAGAGTCTTCTCAAAAAATAGCTTTAGATAATTTCAATAAACAATATGGACTTACTCAATCGAGAATATATGGAGCTCCAAAACAAGAAAGATTAATCAGAGACGTTACCCGTAAACAACAAACTAAAGAAACCTTATATTTATACCTATTACAGAAAAGAGAAGAAACAGCAATTACTTTGGGTGTTGCTGAGGCTAAAGCAAGAATAATTGATAAAGCAGAATCTAAAAAGAACCCTGTTTCTCCAAAAAAGAAGATGAGCTATTTAGGTGCACTTATTGTTGGCTTGTTCATCCCTTTCATCATATTATATCTAGGTGAAATTCTTGACTCTAAAATACATAATAGAGAGGATATAGAAAAAGTTTTAAATATACCTGTTATTGGTGATATTCCTAAATTAGGAACAAAATCTAATAGATATCTAATCAAAAAAGAGGATCATACTGGTATTGCTGAAGCTTTTAGAATTTTACGTACCAATTTAAATTTTATTTTACCAAAATCTGACACGAAAGAAGGTAAAGTTATTTTTGTAACCTCAACTATTGCTCATGAAGGCAAATCATTGATTGCAACAAATTTAGCAACCGTTTTGTCTCATGCAGAAAAAAAGACTATTATATTAGGTTTAGACATTAGAGCACCAAAAATAGAACCTTATTTAGGAGTGAGAGGTAAGCAAGGAGTCACAAACTATATTGTTAATTCTGATATAAAACCTAAAGATTTAGTAATTAAAGCTCCAAACAATGATTATTTAGATATTGTATCTTCTGGAGATTTAGCTCCTAACCCAGCTGAATTATTAATGAATGACAGAGTTAAAGAGTTATTTGAATTTGCTAAAAACAACTATGAATATGTAATTGTAGACACTGCTGCATTTAGCATGGTTACAGACACTTTACTATTAAGCCAACATGCTGATGCATTTATTTATGTAATAAGAGCCAATTTCTTAGATAAGCGTATGCTTAAATATATAAAATTCCTTTCTAGTGAAAAAAGATTGCCAAATATGGCTTTATTACTTAATGGTGTAGATCAGAAAAAATCTTATACTTATGGATATGGATATGGATATGGTACTGAGTTTGAAAAAGCTCAAAAGCCTTGGTGGAGAAAATTATTTTAATTCTACTACGATATAAATCCTGATACCAAAAACCTCTAAAGTATTAAAATACTTTAGAGGTTTTTTTGTTCGTTTCTACAAAGTCTAAACTTTTAAATTCTTATCATAAGGTATGGCATCTAAAAAATGTTGAATAACGCCAATTCGTGTAGATGTTTTTCTATTGGCTTTAATTACTTTAAAAGGGATACCTCCTTTATTTGTATTCTCAAACATTAACTTTTTATATTTAGTATACACATCCCAAAGTCCTTGAGCTTTTTCATCAACAGGAGTCATTTTCCATTGTTTTAATGGATCCTTTTTAATTTCATTAAACCGTTTAGCTTGTTCTGTTTTTGAAATAGACATATATATTTTAACGAGTCTAATACCCGATTCAGTTATCATACGTTCAAAATCATTGACCTGAGTCATAAATACTTTATATTCTTTATCAGTACAAAACCCATTTACAGGCTCTACTACTGCTCTATTATACCAACTTCTATCAAAAAAAACAATCTCTCCTGCTTTTGGAAAATTATTGATATAACGCTGAAAATACCATTGAGATTTCTCTTCTTCATTTGGTTTAGGCAAAGCAACAATTCTATAATTACGCTGATTAATTCGTTCTGTTATTCTACGAATAGCTCCTCCTTTACCAGCAGCATCTCTTCCTTCAAAAATAACAATAATACGCTCATTTTCTTGCATAGCCCATGTTTGTAATCTTACCAATTCAACTTGCAGCTTTTCTAACTTTTTTACATAATCTAAATAACGCAATGCTTTTGAAGGAGCATAAATTTCCTGACCTAACAAAGCATGTAATGCTTTATTAGAATTTAATTTTTTAATATCTATATCTGAATAATTAATCTTTTCCATAAATTTAATCTAATTGGTGAGCTGACCTGAAATATCGCATAATAACATTAGGATCAGGCAATAATGTTGTCAAGGCCTTATCTTTACCTGGATAATCAAACTGAGATAATACATAACGCATCGTTTCTAATCGAGCAACTTTTTTATCATTTGCTTTTACAGTAATCCACGGGCAATAAGCAGTATGCGTTTTACTAAACATCTGTTCTTTATAAAAAGTATATGTATCCCATAGCTCTTGACCTTTTTGATCTACTGGACTAAATTTCCATCTCTTTAGTGGTGTTTTCAATCTGGCATCAAATCTAGATTTTTGCTCTTCTTTAGAAATAGAAAACCAAAATTTAATAATTTTAACTCCATCTTCATATAGCATGTGTTCAAATTCTGGTACTTGAACCATAAACCGATTGTATTGGTCATCTGTACAAAAACCCATAACAGGTTCAACTACGGCTCTATTATACCAACTTCTATCAAAAAACACTATTTCACCAGGATTTGACAACTCTTTGATATACCGCTGAAAATACCACTGACCTTGTTCTACTTCAGTAGGCTTAGTCAATGCGACTAAATTTATTGATCTCGGATTTAAATGTTCAGAAAATCGCCTTATATTTCCTCCTTTACCAGCCGCATCTCTTCCTTCAAAAATAATTACAACACGTTTTTTCTCTGTATAAACCCATTTTTGGAGTTTCACCAGTTCAATTTGAAGCTTTTTAAGCTCATCTTCGTATTTTAATTTTTCAAGTACCTTATCAATATTTTTACCTTTTTTTTGAATTACGTCCAATAACTCATCTCTAGAAGTAATTGCTTCAAACTCTTCTTTAGTTATTTTTACATCTAAACTTTCACTCATATATAATGTTTTTAATTTCTTGTGTAGAACCCTCTATAAAAGGGTACATAAACGTAGTAAAAGTACAAAATATAGGCTAAAAAATAAAGGTAAATACTACTTATTTTTTAAAACTTAATATGGTAGAACTAATAATAGAAATACAATCTTGCAACTGTTCTTCAGTCATTACCAAAGGTGGTGCAAAACGAATAATATTGCCATGGGTTGGTTTAGCTAATAAACCATTTTCTTTTAAATCCATACAAATATCCCAAGCGGTAGTACTATCTTCACTATCGTCAATTACGATGGCATTTAATAGCCCCTTTCCTCTTACTAACTTCACTAAACTTGTTTGCTTGATTAATGCTTGCATACCTTCTCTAAAGAGTTTTCCTAGCTTCTCAGCATTTTCTGCTAGATTCTCTTCGTCTATTACTTCTAAAGCTGCAATAGCTACAACTGACGAAAGTGGATTACCTCCAAAAGTAGAGCCATGTGTACCAGGTTTTATGACATCCATAATTGCATCATCAGCCAATACTGCTGAAACGGGTAAAACACCTCCTGAAATTGCTTTTCCGAGAATTAAAACATCTGGTTTTATATCAAAATGATTTACAGCCAACAATTTACCTGTACGTGCAATACCAGTTTGTACCTCATCTGCAACAAACAATACATTGTGCTCTTTACATAAATTATACGCATCTACAATATAATTGTCGTCTGGCACAAAAACTCCTGCTTCACCTTGAATTGGTTCAACTAAAAATGCAGCCACATTCTCATCTTTCAATTCTTTACGTAAGGCGTCTATATCATTATACGGTATCGAAACAATACCAGGTGTAAAAGGTCCAAAATTTTCTGTTGCCACAGGATCATTTGATGCAGAAATAATGGTTACCGTTCTACCATGGAAATTATTCTCGCAAACTATAATTTTTGCTTGATTTGAAGGAATTCCTTTTTTCTCATACCCCCACTTTCTGACTAGCTTAATTGCTGTTTCAACTGCTTCAGCACCTGTATTCATTGGTAGTACTTTATCAAAACCAAAATACGCTGTTACATATTTTTCATAGACACCTAACTTATCATTATAAAATGCTCTTGATGTCAATGTTAATACATCAGCCTGATTTTTTAATGCGTTTATAATTTTAGGATGACAGTGACCTTGATTTACTGCTGAATAAGCTGATAAAAAATCATAATACTTATTC
The DNA here is from genome assembly GCA_027066745.1 of Flavobacteriaceae bacterium. Taxonomy (GTDB): domain Bacteria; phylum Bacteroidota; class Bacteroidia; order Flavobacteriales; family Flavobacteriaceae; genus Aureibaculum. Next base: position 1,069 of record JAMONB010000376.1, on the reverse strand, counting down.
CCTTCTACATCCCAAACATAAACTCCTTCTCCCCTATTTAAAACTACTGTAAGCGGATGGTAATTATGTGCTCCATGTTTATTCTCTAATATTATTGCTTCTTCTGATGAAATTTGATCTTTAATCATTACTCTTTAATTTTACTATTAAAACACTGTTAATTCCTTCTTTACCAATATGTTGGGAGGAGAAAAATCATCCTGCTATAATAGACTAAGCTATTTTTGTTTTTCTAAACATAAAAAACACGCCAACCAATGCTAAAGGAATACTTAATAACTGACCTGTATTTAAATTAATGTCGAATAACGTTTCAATACCTCCTTGCCATTCTTTATAGAACTCTATTACAAAGCGGATAGACCATAATAAAACCATAAATACGCCAAAAAGATAACCGATTTGTTGTTTTTTATCAGTTTTCCAGTAAATATACCAAAGGATTAAGAATGTTACAAAATAACCTACCGCTTCATATATTTGTGTGGGATATCTATTCGGTACTTCTGCTAAAACTTCTTTAAACCTCGAATTATTTGCTATTAAATTATAAGCTTTATTAACTTCTTTGGCTCCTGTAATTCCCATAGCTTTATACCCACTGATATCATTTCTGATAAATTTAAATCCGAAATCACTACCTGTAGCTTTACCAACAATTTCTGAATTAAACAGGTTTCCTAAACGTACAAACATAGCTCCAATAGCTGCAGGAACAACCATTCTATCTAACACCCATAATAAAGGTTTTTGAATTACTTTTTTACTGTAAAAATACATGGCGACAATAATACCTATTATAGCTCCATGACTTGCCAAACCTCTAAAACCTGTGTATTCAAATGGATTTAATTTAAAAGGTAAAAAGACCTCTGCCAAGGTATAATCTTCTTCGTAAAAAACATAATGACCTATACGGGCACCGAATAACATTGCTATTACCGTATACATAAAAAGTGAATCTAATTTCTCAATAGAAATATTATCTTTTTTGAAAATCATTTTCATAATTTGTAAACCCAAAACAAAAGATAATACATACATCAAGCTGTAATATTTAATAGGAAAT
>JAMONB010000375.1 GCA_027066745.1 Flavobacteriaceae bacterium | reverse complement strand
GGGATGTGTAACAATAGTACGTGTATCACCTAAATTAGCCGACAAAGAACACATTTTTATTGCATTTAAAAAAATTTTACCTGCTGCAATACCTCCTTTAATTTCGAACGCTACAATATTACCTCCTAATTTCATTTGTTTTTTAGCAATTTCATATTGTGGGTGACTTTTTAAAAAGGGATATTTCACCCAGTTAACATATTGATTTTGCTCTAAAAATTTCGCTACTTTCAGTGCGTTTTCACAATGTTTATCAACCCTAACAGCTAAAGTTTCTAAACTTTTAGAGAGCACCCAAGCATTAAATGGCGACATTGCTGGCCCAGTATTTCTTGAAAATAAATAGATTTCTCGTATCAAATCTGCTTTTCCAACAGCTACACCTCCCAACACTCTTCCTTGTCCATCTATTAATTTTGTAGCAGAATGAATCACGATATCTGCTCCATATTTTATTGGATTTTGCAAATAAGGTGTGGCAAAACAATTGTCTATGACTAATAATAAATTGTGTTTTTTTGCTACCCTACCCAACACTTCCAAATCTAGAATATCTACCGCAGGATTCGTTGGTGTTTCTGCATATAAAATTTTTGTGCTTGGTTTAATTAGGCTTTCTATTTTAGGAACTTCATTTACCTTAAAATAACTGGTAGTAATATTCCATTTTGGTAAATACTTTGTAAATAAGGTATGTGTTGATCCAAATACTGAACGGCAAGAAACAATGTGATCTCCTGCATTTAATAAAGCTCCAAACGTTGAAAATATGGCTGCCATACCTGTAGCAAATGCATAACCTGTTTCTGCACCTTCCATTGCTACCATTTTATTGACAAATTCTGTGGTATTGGGGTTTGAAAAACGACTATACAAATTTTTTTCTTTTTCTTCGGCAAAAGAAGCTCGCATCTCTTCGGCATTATCAAAAACAAAACTAGAGGTTAGGTATAATGGTGTAGAATGCTCACTAAACTGTGAACGTTCTGTCTGATTTCTTATCGCTTGTGTTTCAAAATGCTTACTCATAATTATACTGCTTTTTTGGAAGCACACCTCGTACTTTTGGATTGAGCTTGTTGATTTTGGTTCTTAAAAATTGGTGTTAAAAATCTTGTCAACTGTTCATATTCTATTAAAAAAGCATCATGTCCATGAATGGATTCCACTTCATAATATGTCGTTTTTAAATGCAACTCTTTTAATTTAAGGTAGGTATCCTTATTCTCTCCAACTGTAAAAAACAAATCTGAATTTACGCCTATAATATGTATATGAGACTCTATTTGAGATACCACCTCATCAAAACTCCCTCTTCCTCTAGTAATATCTATCGTTTTCAACAATTGATTCATCAATTTATAGGTAGCCAAATGAAATCTATTTTTTAATTTCCGCCCATGATGTATCAACCAACTTTCAATATTAAATACACCTAATGATTTATTTGTTGTTCTATCAAATTTTGTTTTAAAAGAAATTGGTGTTCTATAGCATAACATGGCATGAACACGTGCGTCTGCTATCGGGTTCGATGAATTATTTAATATTAAATCTTGCAAATAACAATTGGCAATTAGCCAATCGGTCGACTTCCAATCTGTAGCAATCGGAATAAGATGTGCTATCAAGGTCGGTTTTAAAACGGCTAGTTCCCAAGCAATACCACCACCAACGGAACCTCCAATCACTGCATAAAGTGATGTGACACTTAATTTATTGAGCCCCAAAATAAAAATTTTAGCAATATCACGAGCCGTAAAATCTTTATAATTTTCTATCAAATTTCGTGTATCATTACCAAAACCATTTCCTGGAATATCAAAAGCCAACACGGCATATTGATTGGTATCTATACACTTATCCTCTCCTATTAAATCTTGCCACCAACCTTCTTCACCACAAACAGTAGAATCACCAGTTAAAGCGTGATTTACCAATACTATTGGTGCGGCATGCAATGTCTTTCCGAAAGTTTGATAAGACAGTTTTATTGAAACTACCTTACCAATTTCAGTTTTAAAATTTGCTATTTCTAAATATTTTAAAAGCATTGTACAATTAGTTTTGTAGTACCGTTTTGGGTATTGTTTTGAAAGCCTCTTTTAAATCGGCTTTTAAATCTTCTATATCTTCTAAGCCCACTGAAAGTCGAATCAAATCTTTACTTACACCTGTTAACTCTTGATCTTCTTCACTCAATTGCTGATGGGTGGTACTTGACGGATGAATTATTAATGATTTAGAATCGCCAATATTTGCCAGTAGTGAAAATATTTTTGTGGTATCTGCTATTATTTTTGCAGACTCATATCCTCCTTTAGCTCCAAAAGTAACCAAGCCGCTTTGTCCTTTAGGCAAGTACTGTTTAGCTAAATTATAGTAGGCATTATTCTCTAACCCTGGATAGTTAACCCAAGCCACTTCTTCTTGCTGCTCTAACCATTTAGCCAATGCTAATGCATTTTCTGAATGCTTTTTAATACGTATGTCTAATGTTTCTAAACCTTGAATGATCTGAAACGCATTAAACGGACTTAAAGCAGCTCCAAAATCGCGTAAGCCTTCAATTCTTACTTTTGCAATAAATGCAATATTTCCTAAAGCCTCGTGATATACTAAGCCGTGATAACCTTCAGAAGGCTCTGTAAATTCCGAAAATTTACCATTGCTCCAATCAAAAGTACCAGCATCAATTATAGCTCCACCTAAAGATGTACCATTACCACTAATGTACTTGGTCAATGAATGAATCACTATATTTGCTCCATATTCAATAGGGTTTAATAAGGCTGGTGTTGCAACTGTATTGTCTACAATTAAAGGTATTTCAGCTACTTTTGCCGCTACGGAAATAGCTTTAATAGCTAAGACATCTAATTTCGGATTCCCCAAAGATTCAATAAAAATTGCTCTTGTATTTTCTTGAATAGCATCCTTAAAATTTTCAGGATTTGAAGCATCTACAAAAGTAGTTGTAATACCCAATCTCGGTAAAGTAACTTTTAGTAAATTAAACGTGCCACCATACAAACTACTTGAAGCAACAATATGATCTCCAGCCTTTAATAAGGTTAAGAGTGTTGTGCTGATGGCTGCTGTACCAGAAGCTGTTACTACCGCCGCTACTCCACCTTCTAAAGCTGCCAAACGTTGCTCTAAAATATCATTTGTTGGATTGTTTAAACGGGTGTAAATAAAACCTGTTTCTGACAGATTGAACCGATTAGCGGCTTGGTCAGAATCTTTAAAAACATAACTTGTTGTTTGATAAATAGGGACTGCTCTAGTTCCTGCATTTGATGTTACGTCATGTCCTGCGTGCAACGCATTGGTTGCAAATTTTTGTGTACTCATTTTTCTAATTTTTTTGAATTAATAAATAATTAAACCAAAAGTCAAAACACCTTTAAGCGTTATTAGAAAAATGTTATAAGAAAAACATAGAAATTACGGAATGTAATTTCTTTTTGTTATCTATCCAAATACCGATAAATGAATCCGTATTTAAGTAGAATTTAGCACCTTCTTTGTTAAGTACAAAGGGTTGCTAAGGCTTCACAGGGTCTAATCCCTCCACCTTTCTTGATAACATTTCAATAAATTATTGAACTTTGTAATTGAACCTATATTTATATTTGTGTCTAAATTAAAGATAGATTCAATGCAAATATTGTAAAACAATCTTTAGAATACCAAATTTTATTTGGTTTTTTTGAATTTTATTAGATATAAAAAGTAATTATAACCAAAACATTAACTGTTTTTTCAAACTCAATAGAGGTTAAATTTATTTATAATATCACTACAATTTTATAATTAAAAAATAACCCCCATATAAATTATGAGGGTTATTTTTTAAACATTTTATCTATATATTTTCTCTGTTTTTTTTAATTGAAAAAATAACCAACTGAGAAGTTGATTACAGCATTATAATTTTCATTTATTGTATTATAATCATTAATATCTGATAAACCTAAATTATATCTTGCATCAAAAAATAGCCCAAAATCTAATTTATACCCTACTCCAAAACTTAACCCTAAATCAATAGTCTTTAAATTATCATCGACTTTTACAGATGTTTTTCCATTATCAACTTTAGCAGACACTAAAAAGCCTACTTGCGGTCCCAATTGTAAACTCAAATTTTCTGTTGGATAATACTTAGCCATTAATGGTACGTTTAAGTAGTTCATTTTCAATTTAACATTTGAGTTCTTTGTGTCTGAACCTTGTGAAGAATAAATAATTTCAGGTTGAATAGCAAAACTTTCAGACAATTTAAATTCTGCAACAGCTCCGATTGCCAATCCTACTTTTACTTCATTCCCATCAGTAGCATCTCCAGTAATATTTGAAATGTTCAACCCTGTTTTTGCACCAAATGAAATTTGTGCATTCATATTTAAGGTGAATACTAAAATTGCAATAATTAATCCTGTTCTTTTCATAATTTTTATTTTTTTAATTATTAAGAACGCAAAAATAAATAATTTAATCAAATTTAAAATCAATAGAATCTTTTTCCACTAAGTAATACATTTTTAATAAAAAAATGTACTTTTGCAAGACATAAGAAGAGGAGAAATTTGACTGATTGCAACCTCGAAATTCTGAAAATAGGTTCAGAATTAAAAATGCTAAAGCAGTACCAACACTACTCCTTTTGTAATTGCAATCTTTTTTTTTAAATATAAAAAATATTATGGCATATTTATTTACCTCAGAAAGTGTTTCTGAAGGACATCCTGACAAAGTAGCAGATCAAATTAGTGATGCATTATTAGATAATTTTTTGGCATTTGACCCTGAGTCGAAAGTAGCTTGTGAGACTTTAGTAACTACAGGTCAGGTAGTACTTGCTGGTGAAGTAAAAAGCACCACCTATTTAGACGTACAAGAAATTGCACGAAAAGTCATTAATAAAATAGGCTATACCAAAGGTGAATACCAATTTTCTGGTGATTCTTGTGGTGTAATTTCTTTAATTCACGAGCAATCTCAAGACATTAATCAAGGTGTAGATAGAGCCACTAAAGAAGAACAAGGTGCAGGCGATCAAGGGATGATGTTTGGTTATGCTACCAATGAAACCGAAAATTTTATGCCATTAGCATTAGATATTTCGCATAGAATTTTACAAATACTAGCTGAATTACGCAGAGAGAATAATGAGATTACCTATTTACGTCCAGACGCTAAAAGTCAAGTGACTATTGAATATAGTGATGATAATATACCACAACGGATAGATGCTATTGTAGTCTCTACGCAACATGATGATTTTGATGCAGATGACGCTAAAATGTTGACTAAAATTAAAAATGATATTATCTCTATTTTAATTCCACGTGTTAAAGCACAACTACCCGCAAACATTCAAGCTTTATTTAATGATACAATAGCATATCATATCAATCCTACAGGTAAATTTGTAATTGGAGGCCCTCATGGAGATACAGGCCTAACAGGGCGGAAAATTATTGTAGATACCTATGGTGGTAAAGGGGCACATGGTGGTGGAGCATTCTCGGGTAAAGACCCTAGTAAAGTGGATAGAAGTGCGGCTTATGCTTCACGTCATATTGCCAAAAATTTAGTGGCTGCTGGTGTAGCTGATGAAATTTTAGTACAAGTAAGCTATGCGATTGGCGTAGTAGAACCAACCTCAATATTTGTAGATACTTATGGCACTTCAAAAATTGAGTTGAGTGATGGTGAAATTGCTAAAAAAGTAGCACAAATTTTTGATATGCGTCCTGCTGCTATTGAGTCGCGATTAAAATTACGAAATCCTATTTATTTAGAAACTGCTGCCTATGGACATATGGGTAAAGAACCTAAAATGATTACCAAGACCTTTGAGAGTCCATATTCTGGTACTGTTGTAAAAGAAGTTGAATTATTTACTTGGGAGAAATTAGATTTTGTAGCTAAAGTTAAAGAGGCATTTGGAATTTAATTCCTCTCCCCAAACCCCTCTCCAAAGGAGGAGGGGTTAGGTACAATTTAACTCTTATGCATTAATAAGATATTTTGGAATGACTAGAATAACAAATATTCAATGCAAAACACTATAACTTCCATAGCACAATTCGAAACTATTAAAGAAAAGGAAACTGCCTTTGCTTTATACATTACAGACAACACCTGTAATGTGGGTGAAAATGTAGGCCCTAAATTGGAGAAAATGCTTAACGATAATTTTCCAAAACTTGCCATATACCAAACGTATACAAGTGAGACTCCTGATTTGTCAGGGCAACTTTCTGTATTTGCCATACCCACCGTTTTAATCTATTTTGAAGGCAAACAATACATTCAAAAAAGTAGAGCTTTTAGTTTAGACGAACTGCAAGGCGAAATTGATCGGTATTACCAAATGGTCTTTGAGGTGTAAACCTTAGG
>JAMONB010000374.1 GCA_027066745.1 Flavobacteriaceae bacterium | reverse complement strand
AGTATGAGAATAGAATTAGGTTAGCGATTGAATTGGTAAAAAAAGTAAGAGATGTTGTTGGTCGAGATTTTATTATTATCTATCGTTTGTCAATGCTAGATTTAATTGAGAAAGGAAGTTCTTGGGATGAAGTTGTACAATTGGCTAAGGCTGTTGAAAAAGTAGGAGCAACTATTATAAATACAGGAATTGGCTGGCACGAATCTAGAATTCCAACCATTGCAACCTCTGTACCACGTGCAGCATTTACTTGGGTTACTCAAAAAATGAAAAAAGAAGTTTCTATTCCGTTGGTAACGACTAACCGAATAAATATGCCAGAGACAGCAGAAAAAGTTTTAGCAGAGGGGCATGCAGATATGATTTCTATGGCTCGTCCTTTTCTAGCTGATGCAGATTGGGTAAACAAAGCGTTTAATGAAAAAGAAGATGAAATTAATACTTGTATCGGATGCAATCAAGCATGCTTAGATCATGTTTTTCAACAAAAAATAGCAAGTTGTTTAGTGAACCCAAGAGCATGTCATGAAACAGAATTAAATTATGAAACTGCAACTAAAAAGAAAAAAATTGCAGTAGTGGGTGCTGGTCCTGCCGGTTTGTCTGCTGCTACAGTAGCAGCTCAACGTGGGCATGAAGTCACTTTGTTTGACGCTGACGCTACAATTGGAGGTCAGTTTAATATTGCAAAACAGATCCCTGGAAAAGAAGAGTTTTATGAAACGATACGATATTTTAAAAAGCAATTAGAGATACATAATGTAGCCATTAAATTAAACACAAGAGTTTCTGATACTGATTTAATAGCTGGAAATTTTGATGAAATTATTTTAGCAACAGGTATTGTGCCTAGAGAGGTTAAGATTGAAGGAATAACAAATAAAAATGTGCTCAATTATATTGATGTGTTAAAACATAAAAAGACTGTTGGTAAAAGAGTTGCTATAATAGGTGCAGGTGGTATTGGTTTTGACGTTGCAGAGTATTTAGCTCATGAAGGGAAATCTTCTGCATTAGATATTGATATGTGGTTAAAAGAATGGGGAATTGACAAATCGCTTAATGCTAGAGGTGGTATTGAAGGGGTGAAATCTGAAGTCCATCCATCACCTAGAGAAATTTTTATGTTTAAGAGAAGTAAAGGTAAGTTTGGTGGTAAATTAGGAAAAACTACAGGTTGGATCCACCGTTCTACATTAAAGAAAAAGAATGTGCAGTTTATCAATCAGGTTCAATATACAAAAATAGATGATATCGGTTTGCATTATGTTCAATACGATGAGCAAAAAATAGTAGAAGTTGATACCGTTGTAATTTGTGCTGGTCAAGTTCCTTTAAAAGAATTATTAGTACCTTTAGAAGAAAAAGGAATAAAAGTTCATGTGATTGGTGGTGCTGATTTTGCCTCAGAATTAGATGCGAAAAGAGCCATAAATCAAGGTTGCAGGTTAGCAGCTGAATTGTAATTAATTTTTAAATGAAATTCATTATTCTTTGCTGAATTTGGAAACTCAAGCTGTTTTTAAGGAGAGCAGAGATAAAATACTTTATAAATCAATCATATTTAATTAAAAACTATTTACAATGAGAAAATTAATTTTAGGAATTACATTATCTCTTTTTGTTGGGTTTTCTTTTGCCCAAGAAGATGTGAAAAAATCATCACAAAAGAGTATAGAAATTAAAGATGCAGATATTCCTACCGATCCGAATATTAGAACAGGCAAATTAGAGAACGGTTTAACCTATTATATTCGTAACAATGGAAAGCCAGAAGATAAAGTTGTTTTAAGACTTGTCGTAAATGTAGGCTCAATTGTTGAAGATGACGATCAGAGAGGCTTGGCTCATTTTATGGAACATATGAATTTTAATGGTACCAAAAACTTTAAAAAGAATGAATTGGTAGACTATTTGCAGAGTATTGGTGTAAAATTTGGTGCAGATTTAAATGCCTATACCAGTTTTGATGAAACGGTTTATATGTTACCTATACCAAGTGATAATGATGAGAAACTAGAAAAAGGTTTTCAAATTATTGAAGACTGGGCATTTAATACATTATTGACAGAAGAAGAAATAGATAAAGAAAGAGGTGTTGTACTTGAAGAATATCGTTTGGGTTTAGGTGCAAGTAAGAGAATGCTAGGTAACTATTTGCCTAAAATCATGCACAATTCAAAATATGCAGAACGGTTGCCTATTGGTAAAAAAGATATTCTAGAAAATTTCAAACCAGAAGTATTACGTCGCTTTAAGAAAGATTGGTATAGACCGGGTTTAATGTCAGTTGTTGCTGTTGGAGATGTTGATGTTGATAAGTTGGAAGCAAAAATAAAAGCACATTTTAGTAGTTATCAAGCTACTGAGAATCCTAGAGAGCGTAAAGTATTTGATGTACCATCACATAAAGAAACTTTAATAGCTATTGAAACTGATGAAGAAGCCACTTTTAATCGAGTGCAATTGTTGTATAAAGATAGTGGTTTTCCCAAAGCAGAAACCAAAGAGAGTGATTATAGGAAATCAATGGTTAAGCAATTGTTTTCTCAAATGATAAATAATCGATTAGATGAATTAAGAAATAGTGAAAAACCGCCTTTTGTTTATGGCTTTTCTTATTATGGAGGTACATGGGCAAGAAGTAAAAATGCCTATCAATCATTTGCTGTGACGAGCCCAACAGGTCAAATTACTGCATTAAAAGTGTTGTTAGAAGAAAATGCACGTGTAAAAAAATATGGATTTCAAAAAAGGGAGTTTGAAAGAGCGAAGAAAGATATCATGGCTCGACTGGATAAATCTTTATTGAATATAGACAAAACAGAATCTGAAAATTTTGTAAGAGAATACATCCGTAATTTTTTAGAGCAAGAACCGATTCCTGGAATAGAATGGGAGCATCGTTTTTATAAGAATCATTTATCTGCAATAGGGTTAGATGAGGTAAAGGGTTTAATAACGGAGTACTTACATGAAGATAATAGAGTGATAGTCTTGACTGGTGCAGAAAAAGAAGGTGTTGTAAAAGTTACAGAAAAAGAAGTGTTAGATCTGTTAGCTGAAGTTGCCAATGCAGATATAAAACCATATGAAGATAAAGATTTTGGGGATGCATTGATGACTGAATTACCAAAAGCAGGGGTAATTATTAAAGAAGTAAGAAACGAAGGTTTAGGAACCACAACTTTAACTTTGGTTAATGGAGCAACAGTCACGTATAAAAAAACTGATTTTAAAACTGATGAGGTTTTAATGAATGCGTATAGTTATGGAGGAACTTCGTTATATGATACAGAAACATTATTCAAAACTGCAAATGCAAACCGTGGTTTAGCTGATGCTGGTATTAATGGATTTACAAAGACAGATTTAGGAAAATTACTTTCGGGTAAAATCGTAAGAGTAAATCCTTATATAGGAAGAGATAAAGAAGGGCTAAGAGGTAGTTCGACTCCAAAAGATATAGAAACCATGTTTCAAATGATTTATTTAAATTTCACCTCATTAAATAAAGATGATAAAGCGTTTAATTCTTTTGTGAGTAAACAAAAAGCCTTTTTAGGTAATATTTTATCGAATCCAAATTATTATTTTCAAATAGAGTTTAATAAATTTTTGAATAAGAATGACAAAAGATATGTTGGTTTTCCAACAGCTAAGGATTGGGATGCTGCCGATTATAATTTGGCTTATTCCAACTATAAAGAACGTTTTGCTAATGCTGGAGATTTTAATTTTTATTTTGTAGGTAATTTTGATGAAGCAAAATTAAAGGCATATATAAAGCAATATATTGCAAGCTTACCAAGTTCAGATGTCCGTGAAGAGTTTAAAGATCATGGATTTAGACCTTTGTCAGGTTCTTTTGAAAAAATTATCAAAAAAGGAACTGAGCCTAAAAGTAGGGTAAACATCCGTTTTTCAGGAGAAACTACCTATGATGCTAAAGAAGCTTATCTGTTAGAAAGCTTAGGTGAGATTTTGACCATCAAACTGATTGAGAAATTAAGAGAAGAAGAATCTGGTGTTTATGGTGTTGGAGCAAGAGGGAGCATGAATAAATACCCTTATGCATCTTATAATTTTACAATCTCTTTTCCTTGTGGGCCTGAAAATGTTGAAAAATTAAAAGCTTCTGCTTTAGTAGAATTGCAGAATATTATTGATAATGGCCCCACAGAGAAAGATGTCAATAAAATTAAAAAGACTCAATTGTTAAAATATAAAGAAAATTTAAAAAAGAATAATTTTTGGTTAAGAGCATTGAGTGATGCTGATTTTGATAAAAAAGACCGTTCTAAAATAGTAGGACAAACCAAAGAGATTGACGCTATTAATGCTGAAGATATCCAAGCCGTAGCAAAAAAATATTTAACAAAAGGGTATGTATTAGGTGTTTTGTATCCTGAAGATAAAAAATAATTATTAGAGAGACAGTATTTTAGACTGCCAAAGGAAGAAAATTCTTTTGGCAGTTTTTTTGTTCATCCTTTGTTCACAACTTCATTTCACAACCTCATAAAAAATTGTATTTTTATACCCTATAAAAATTATGAAGTTTAATGGGTAAAATAATAGCAATTGCAAATCAAAAAGGAGGTGTCGGTAAGACAACAACAACAGTTAACCTTGCTGCCGCTTTAGGCGTGTTAGAACACAAGGTGTTGTTGATAGATGCTGATCCTCAGGCCAATGCTACTTCTGGTTTGGGTATTGATGTTGATAATGTTGAAAAAGGAACCTATCAACTTTTAGAGCATTCAGTTGCTGTAAAAGACGCAATAGTTACTACAAACTCACCCAATGTAGATGTTATCCCTTCGCATATTGATTTAGTGGCTATTGAATTAGAACTTGTTGATAAAGAAGATAGAGAGTCTATGCTTAAGAAAGCATTAGCCGATATTAAAGATGATTATGATTTTATCATTATTGATTGTGCACCATCTTTAGGGCTAATTACTTTGAATGCCTTGACTGCTGCAGATTCTGTTATAATACCTATTCAATGTGAATATTATGCTTTAGAAGGCTTAGGTAAATTATTAAATACAATAAAAAGTGTACAGAAGGTTCATAATGCTGAACTTGATATAGAAGGGTTGTTATTGACCATGTATGATTCTCGCTTACGACTATCAAATCAAGTAGTTGCTGAGGTAAAAAAGCATTTTCATAATATGGTTTTTAAAACGATCATTCAACGTAACATTCGTTTAGGAGAAGCACCTAGTTTTGGAGAAAGCATTATCGCTTATGATGCCACAAGTAAAGGTGCGATTAATTATATTAACTTAGCACACGAAATTTTAAAAAACAATAAGAAGAATGGCTAAAGCTGTAAGGAAACAAGCATTAGGAAGAGGTTTATCTGCATTATTGAAAGATTCAGTTGATGATATCAAATCGATAAAAGACAAAAACGCAGATAAAGTTGTAGGAAGTATCGTTGAAATAGATTTGACATCTATTGCAGTAAATCCTTTTCAGCCTAGAACCTATTTTAATGAAGATTCTTTACGTGAATTAGCGAGTTCAATTAAAGAATTAGGTGTAATTCAACCAATAACAGTCCGTAAATTAGAAGGAAACAAGTTTCAGTTGGTTTCTGGTGAACGTCGTTTTAGAGCCTCTAAATTGATTGGTTTAAAAACGATACCTACTTATATCCGTTTGGCAAATGATCAAGAAATGCTAGAAATGGCTTTGGTTGAAAACATTCAACGTAAAGATCTTGATCCTATTGAAGTTGCTTTATCTTATCAAAGATTAATAGATGAAATTAAATTAACCCAAGAAGAATTAAGTAAAAGAGTTGGTAAAAATAGATCAACAGTAACTAATTTTTTACGTTTATTAAAATTAGATCCTATTATTCAAACAGGAATGCGAGATGGATTTTTATCTATGGGGCATGGTAGGGCTTTAATAGGTATTGATAATTTTGTAAATCAACTTGATATTTACGAAAAAGTTGTCAAAGACAACCTTTCAGTTAGACAAACAGAACTACTGGTAAAAAACTTACGAGAAGGAAAGTCCAATCAGAAAATTACAACAACTAAAGAGATTCCTGAGTATATTAAGTCAGGAAATAAAGAGTTGAATGAATTACTGGGGGCTAAAGTAGTTGTAAAAATGACGAATTCAGATAAAGGGAAAATTATAATTCCTTTTAATTCTGAATTAGATTTTAACCGTATAAAAAAGTTATTACAATAAATGTGGAAAAAATGTACGTATAGTATCTTTTTTTTTATTTTTTGTGTATATAGTTTTGCACAAAAGGAGATCCCTGATGATTTAAAAATTACTAAAATTAATTCAGCTTTAGTAATTGCTGATGAGATTGATATCTTAGCACCTTCAAAAGCCGCGTTTTATTCTGCTGTTTTACCTGGTTTAGGTCAAATCTATAATAAAAAATACTGGAAAGCTCCAATAGTCT
>JAMONB010000373.1 GCA_027066745.1 Flavobacteriaceae bacterium | reverse complement strand
TATAATGAATATAAAGCTTCAATAAATATCAAAACATTTGGTGTTATGGAAGGTAAAGTACCTTCAAAAGTTCTTGGGCTTGTTGTAGAATGGGCAGAAGACCATCAAACTGAATTATTCCAAAACTGGGAAAATATAAAAACAACTGGTGAATATCATAAAATAGACCCTCTAGTATAAGGAGATTTAAATGTTAAGTGTTTTAAACGCAAATTATGAAAATGAATACAAAATAAAATTAGAGTTTAATGATCATAAAAAAGGTGAAGTTGATTTAAAAGACTTTATTATTAATGGAAAAATTAAACCTTTTAAAGAATTGAAAAATATAGAAAAATTCAAACAGTTTCAAGTAGATTATACATTGAAATGGAATGATGACTTAGACTTAGCTCCAGAATACCTTTACTTCAAAGCTTTCGAAAATGACACAAACCTTCAAAAGCAGTTCCGTGAATGGGGTTATGTTTAACATCTAACAAGTACTAGCAGTGAACGCATAGCGTCACTGAAGATGACCGTTATACACACAATACACAAGGATTATTTTGATTAATTTAGATAAGAAAACATTCAAAGCATTATCCAACTCTGAAAATGGAGAAGTTAATGATAATACAGTTTTTTATTATTCTCAAAAAGAAAATATTATTTCAGCAGATTACAATGGTGGAGAGATAATCAAAGGTAATTTAATTGGAAAACAATTAGAAAATGGTGAATTTGATTTTGTGTATCATCATATTAACAAAGATGGACAGTTGAAAATTGGAAAATGTTTATCAACAGCTATTTTACAAGAGAATGGAAAAATAAAACTGTTTGAAAAATGGCAATGGCTAAGTGACAATATGTCTATTGGAACATCTGAACTAATTGAAATTGATTAAATGTATAACAAATCGTAGCAACAAAAATATGTTACCTAAGCCGAAAAAAATAAACAAAACTTTAAAAACTTAGCTATCATTATAAAACACAAAAGAATACAAAAACGGGTAACATATTTTTGTACTCAGTCATGTTCACATTAAAGGAATTATAAAATGCCAAACTTGATTGAAGAATTGAAAAAACTTGTAGAAAGTAAAGAAACTTACCCATACTTAAAATTTGGTGCAAAATTTGCATTAGATATTGAAAAAAGTGATTATACTCCAAATGATATATTGAATAAAGCAGGACTTAGTTCAAGTTATCAAGCAGAAATAAACAAAGGTATTAGTATATACAATTACCTAAATCGTGTATAAAGAATAGTTAAAACATAACAAGTACTTGGAGAGAAATAGTTTACCCTAGCGGGCAAAACTATTTCTCAAGATAGCCGTTAGCAAAAGGAAACACTTTGAATGAAACTAAATTACACTCTAAATTAGCAACAAGATTTTCTAGGTTTTTTGCATCATTAATCGATGTAATAATTATAGTTATACCAATTGCTATCATAATGTCCTTTACTGGTGTTCCAGAGCATATTGCAAATGGAACTCAGCCATCCTATGTATATTTAACTATTATGGGCTTAGTAGGAGTATTGTTTTTTTATATGTTTAATATTAAACTTTTATTTACAAATGGACAAACCATTGGAAAAAAAAATTTTAGAATTAAAATTGTTAATCTTAATGATAATATGCCGACAAAAATAAGTCTACTTAATAGGTATTTAGTTTATTTTGGATTAGGATTTATTCCAATTATTGGGAATTGGCTTTCAATAATAAATGTATTATTAATTTTTACTAAAAATAAACAATGTGGACATGACTTTATAGTTAAAACTAAAGTAATTAAATGCTAACAGAACTTTGTACAAGGAATGAAAATTGAATAAAATTATTATATTTTTAATATTAAGTGTATTGTTATTTGCAGATCATAAAGAGTTTAAAGAAAATCTACACAAAGAGATTGTTGAAAAACTTCCAAAAGTACTTTGTGAACCAAAACAATTATTTAGAGAATACTGTAAATGATGAAGAATGTAGTGCATTAATTTCTATATCAGTTGAAGCTTGTTGGAATACATTTGAAAAAAAAATGACTGCTGATAAAACTTTAAATGAGCTTGCAGAAGTAGGAAAACAAGTAGGACAATGTGCAGGTGCAATTTATGATATGATGCTACGAAAGGCAAAAAAA
This sequence comes from Flavobacteriaceae bacterium, assembly GCA_027066745.1. Taxonomy (GTDB): domain Bacteria; phylum Bacteroidota; class Bacteroidia; order Flavobacteriales; family Flavobacteriaceae; genus Aureibaculum. The sequence goes on along the minus strand of JAMONB010000373.1, from coordinate 4,356 downwards.
GTTGATATAGAATGCTTAAAAAATCCAAAGTGGTCAAAATAGCTAACAAATACGCGGGTTGAACACCCGCGCCCCCGTTAGCTGGAGAATAAACATGATTGAAAACACTTCATTAATACTTACTGCTTTAGCAACAGCTTTTGCTGGAATCGCTGCTTGGTGCTCTTACGAAGTTTCAAAAAACTCACTTAATTTTCAAAAAAATTATGCAAAAAATCAAAATCTGATTAATGAATTAAATCGTATTATTTATAAAACTGAAACTCTTCAAATACTAATACCTAATCCTCATAAATTTTCCGATAATGAATTTAAATCAATTGAACCATTGCTTTTTGAATTGAAGTCAGAACTTGAACGTTTAAACATGCGTGAAATAATTAAGTATAATGATTTAAAAATATCGTTAGTTAAAAATAAATTTGATTTAATAGATGATAATTTTCCCCTAAAAGAAGTTATTAATAAACTTGAAGCTAAAAAAGCTGAAATTTTTAATTAAAATTAGTGAACATTCAGAAGAAAAGATAAAATGAAAAATTGGTTAAAACACCTAACAAATAAGTGGGTTGAACACGCGCCCCCGTTATGTTACAAAGGAATTGATAATTGTTAGAGATAGGAACAAGAGTTAAGTTAAAAAAGTTCAATGGAACTATCAACGCTCCAAAAGATTGTGATAAAAGTGAAAACTATTGGTCACTCATTGGAGAATTTGGAAAAGTTATCCAACCAAAGAACAAAAGATTAAGAGTTCTGGTTCAATTTGAAAATCCTGAAAAGTTAAAAAACCTTCATTGTCATAATGAAATTGAAAACAGCTTATGGATTTTAGAAACAGATGTCGAACTGTCTTAACAACATAACAAATTCTCGGAGCCAATACTTTACCCTAGCGGGAAAAGTATTGACTCAAGACGAACGTTAAATTAATAAGGAACATTTCAATGGAATTAGTAAACTTTTCTGTTACAAACTTTAGAAGTATTACAAAAGCACATAAAATATCTATATCTGGAACTACTATTCTCATTGGTAAAAACAATGAAGGTAAATCAAATATTTTAAAAGCGTTAGATGTTGCAATGAATATTTTAAAGAATCATGCATATAGAATGACATATAAAAGACAAAATAGTTCTATCATGAGAAGAAATGAAAGTAGTTATTTTTGGGAACGAGATTTTCCAATAAGTATTCAATCAAGAAAAACAAATACTAGTACAATTTTAAGATTAGAGTTTTTATTAAGTTCTAAAGAAATTACCGAATTTAAAAGTGAAATAAAATCAAATTTAAATGGAACTTTGCCCATTGAAATAAAAATAGGTAAAGATAATACTCCAAGTATTAAAGTAGCTAAAAGAGGATCTGGTACAAAAACATTAAATACAAAATCTAATAGAATAGCAGAATTTATTGCAAATAAAATAGTATTTAATTATATTCCAGCTGTAAGAACAGATCATGAAGCATTAGAAGTAGTACAAAGAATGCTTTCTCAACATTTACGAGTATTAGAAGAAAAAGAAGAATATATTAATGCATTAAAGACTATTGAAAATTTACAAAAACCTATTTTAGATAAATTAAGCAATCAAATTAAAGAACCGTTAGTTGAGTTTTTACCAACAATCAAAGATGTAAAAATTGAAATCTCTGATGAAAAACGAAGATCACTATTAAGAAACCAGCTAGATATTATAGTTGATGATGGTACAGCTACAAATTTATCATATAAAGGAGATGGCGTAAAAAGTTTAGCGGCTTTAGGCCTCTTAAAAGCAAAAATAAATACCCAGAGTGCTTCTATAATTGCTATAGAAGAACCAGAATCACATTTACATCCAGCTGCAATTCATCAACTAAAAGATGTCATACATTCTTTAGAAGAAAACAATCAAGTAATATTAACAACACATAATCCACTTTTTGTAGATAGAAATGATATTAAATCAAATATAATTGTGCATAATTCAAACGCAAAACCAGCCAAAGGAATCAAACAAATTCGTGATTTATTAGGAATAAAGGCTTCTGATAACCTTATAAATGCAAATTATGTTTTAGTTGTAGAGGGGGAAGATGATGTTATTACACTAAAAGCGTTATTACCTACATTAAGTGAAAAAATTGCTAAAGCTATAAAAAGTAATTTACTTATTATTGATCAAATAGGTGGTGCAGGTAACTTATCATATAAACTTACATTACTTGGTAATTCATTATGTGTATATCACACATTTTTAGACCATGACGAAGCAGGTAGACTAGCTTATGAAAAAGCGGAAGAAGATAATTTAATTACAATAAAGAGCAATACATTCATTACATGTAATGGTTCAACAAATTCTGAATTAGAAGATAGTTTAAATGTATCGGTTTATAAAGATTCCATAAATGATGAGTATGGTGTCGATATAGGTAGATTAAGTGGAAATAAAAAATGGTCTGATAAAGTTAAAGATGTATTTTTAACACAAGGAAAACAGTGGAATGATAGAGTAGAAAGCAAGGTAAAATATACTGTTGCAAATAGTGTCCATAAAAATCCAACAGATGCATTAAATGAGCATAAAAGAAATTCTATTGATGCTCTTGTAACAAGCTTAGAAACAATGATGAAAATTTAACGGCAGGGGCTGAGCTCTGAACGAGCAAGCCCCTGCCGTTAGATACAACAGGAGAAAAATAAAATGCTCATTCGGTTAGTAATAACATTAACAATTTTTTTTTCTGCATTAAAAGCAGACCGAACACAACAAGGCTTTTATGCGCAATGTATAGAAGAAAAAAAGTTTATTATCACTTCATATAATGTAACAAATGGTGATTCCAAACGCTATGCTGGAGGCTACAATCGATATCCTAATGTATCAGCTTTAAAAAGTGAATATATTTTTATTGATAGCAATAAACATAATTTTAGCTGTAAAATAGGTACTTTGAATATAGATGTTATTTTTCAACTTAAAAAAGCTTCTCTTAGAGGTATGTGTAGTTTACTTCCTGGTGGTACAGTCTCATTAAACATAAATGACAGAGAAGTTATTAAAAAGGCAAATATGAATATAAGTTGCTATTCTTCTTTGGATATAATTGAATTTAGAATAAAAGGAATCAATAATGATGATTTTTCTTTTCGCATTTGTGGACATAGCAGTAATAATGAAGTTAGTTTTGAAGGCTGTTTAACATATGACTCAAAAGTATTTGCTAAACTACCAAAAACATTAGGTGAAACTCCTTTAAATACATTAATTGTAAACTTAAATGAAAATAACTAATATATCTAACAAAAAGTTGCACACCAATAAATGCCTTGCGGTCATTTATTGGTGAACTCAAACGTTATACAGAGAAGGAATTAAATGAATAACGACAAAAAAAGACCAAAACTAATATGGATAATCTTTATCTATATGGTACTTGGAGGAATTTATGGACTGTATAGTTTTTATAATATTTCAACAGGATCAATACAATTACCTGAAGGATTTATAAAGCCTAGTGGAGTTTTTTATTATTTAAATGCTATTATTATTTTTCCGTTATGGATACTAACTGCATTTTTATTATTTTTTCGAAAAGAAGTTGCTAAATGGTTCTTTATAGGTTTATTAGTATATTCAATATTAAATAGTATAGACACATCAATTTACACCACTTTACCAGAACAATATCATACAATAGTTGTAATAGCAGAAATAATAAGCTTGATAATATTTGCCTTAGTTACTCGATATACATTTAAACTTAAAGAAAAAGAGTATTATATTATAGCTAGTAGTAAAGGGTATAACAAAAATTAGGAGACAAATATGAAGCCAAAGGGCGGATTCATATTTCTCAAACCGACCGTTATACTAAATTTAAACTATTAAATAAAAGGAAATAAAATGACAAGATTAATTACAGTAACAAAAGACCTTAACAGTGAAAGAATACTATTGAATATTGATTCAATTGTAACAATATTAGCAATTACTTATGATACAAATGCAAATTCTATTATAAAACTAAATAATGAAGAGATACATGTTATGGAAACATTATCTGAATTAGAAGCTCTTTGTAATTCATAAAATAAAAACAACTTCTAAGACACAAAAGTATAACAAATCGTAGCAACAAAAATATGTCACCTCTGCCAAAAAAAGCTTTTAAAACTTGAAAAGTTTCGCTAGCATTGTAGAAGTTAAAAGAGTACAAAGATAGGTAACATATTTTTGTATGAACCGTTATACTCAAAAGACAAATATGCTATAATACAAACAAAAAAGGAAAGTGCATGGTAGCTGTAAAACAAGAAGCACAAGAGATGATTCAAAATCTTCCTGATAACTGTACTTATGA